>NZ_QETL01000027.1:0-41066 GCF_003105135.1 Stenotrophomonas sp. SPM
GAAGCCCTCGCCCGTCCCGCCGCCGCCGCAGGCGCCGGTCGTCGACGTGCCGGAGCCGCGCCCGAACGACATCGTCACCCCGCCGTCGCCGCCCGCGCCGCCTGCCCCGCCGACCACCATCGAGGCAAGCGTCGACATCTCGTCGAAGGCCATGAATCCGCCGCGTTATCCGCCGGCCGCTTTCCGCGCGGGCATCCAGGGCGAAGTGATCCTGATCATTGATGTCGATGCCAACGGCAACGTCACCAATGTCACGGTGGAAAAGTCCAGCCGTAACCGCGACCTGGACCGTGCTGCGATGGAAGCTGCCCGCAAGTGGCGTTTCAACGCCGCTGAATCTGGCGGTAAGAAGGCTGCTGGCCGCGTCCGCGTCCCGGTCAACTTTGCACTGAACTGATGCGAGCGGGTGGCCGCCGGCCACCCCTCCTCCGGTTCGATTGTTTAGCTTAGCTACACCCTTTATCACCACACACAACAAAGGTAAGCGTCATGCTGCAGGAACTTTTCATCGCCGCTGCTGCCGGGGGCAATCCGTCCAACGCCCTGTCGCAGATGGGCTTCGAGCATCTGATCCACGAGATGACCACCCAGCCGGGTGACTTCGCTGTCTCCTGGGTGGTGCTGCTGACCCTGATCGTCATGTCGGCCATGTCCTGGTACTGGACCG
The DNA here is from genome assembly GCF_003105135.1 of Stenotrophomonas sp. SPM. Lineage (NCBI taxonomy): Bacteria > Pseudomonadati > Pseudomonadota > Gammaproteobacteria > Lysobacterales > Lysobacteraceae > Stenotrophomonas > Stenotrophomonas sp. SPM. The sequence goes on from NZ_QETL01000027.1 coordinate 668, forward strand.
TCATCAACATCTTCCGTTCGGTCCGCCTGAAGAGCGCTGCCGATCGCGTCGTCAGCCTGTTCTGGGACACCCCGAACGCGCAGGACGCCATCCGTGCGATGGAAGAACAGCCGGCTTCCGAGCCGTTCTCGAAGATCGCACTGGACGCTGCCCAGGCGGCTGCCCACCACCAGCGCGCTGAAGGCGGCGCCACCGGCGGTCTGGGTGAGAACCTGAGCCGTTCGGAGTTCGTCGACCGCGCCCTGCGTCAGGCCGTGACCCGCGAAAGCAACAAGCTGCAGTCGGGCATGACCCTGCTGGCCACCGTCGGTGCAACCGCTCCGTTCGTCGGTCTGCTGGGTACCGTGTGGGGCATCTACGGCGCGCTGATCAAGATCGGTGCCACCGGCTCCGCTTCGATCGACGCCGTTGCAGGCCCGGTGGGTGAAGCGCTGATCATGACCGCCATCGGTCTGTTCGTCGCAATCCCGGCCGTGTTCGCCTTCAACTTCTTCAGCAAGGTCAACAGCGCGACCATCAGCAAGTTCGATACCTTCGCGCACGACCTGCACGACTTCTTCGCCACCGGCTCGCGCGTCCGCTGATTGCGGCGCGTGACCCTGCGACGAACGACGTAGTCACCAAGATCTAGACGGAGCCCGTTATGGCTTTCAGTAGTGGTAACAGCGGCGGCCCCATGGCCGACATCAACGTGACGCCCCTCGTGGACGTGATGCTGGTGCTGCTGATCATCTTCATCATCACGGCGCCCCTGATGTCCCATAAGGTCAAGGTGGATCTGCCGGAGGCCAACCTGATCCAGAAGCCGGAAGACGCCGAAAAGCGTGCCGGTCCGATCACCCTGGCAGTCAAGGAAGACGGCTCGATCTATTGGAACGACGAAGAGATCAACAAGCAGACTCTCGAGTCGCGCTTGGCGACCGCCGCCCAGCAGACCCCGCAGCCGCCGCTGAACCTGCGTGGTGACCGCACCACCAAGATGCGCGTCATCAACGACCTGACCAAGGTCGCGCAGGAGCAGGGCATGCTGGACGTCGGCTTCGTCGCGACCAAAGAGAAGGGGCAATAAGCCATGGCATTCAGTAGTGGTGGTGGCAAGGGCCCCATGGCCGACATCAACGTCACGCCCCTTGTGGACGTGATGCTGGTTCTGCTGATCATCTTCATCGTGACCGCGCCGATCATGACGTATCCGATCGCCGTGGACCTGCCGCAGCGCGTGCTCAACCCACCGCCGCAGCTGGTCGAACCGCCGCCGCCGATCGAACTCAAGATCGACGCCAGCAACCAGGTCTCGTGGAACAACAGCCCGATCAATACCAGCGAGCTGCAGCAGCGGATGGAGCAGGAGGTCCAGCGTGACCCGACCAACCAGCCTGAGCTGCGCATCGATGCGAGCCCGGATTCCGAGTACGACGTGATGGCCAAGGTCCTGGCCGCCGCGAAGAATGCTCAGATGAAGAAGATCGGCTTCGTGCAGCAGTAATACGTACTACCGCAGCACAACAGTCATGACGCGACTGCAGACGCCCCTGGAGACAGGGGCGTCTTTTTTTGCGCAGGGTGATGCCGGCGGGGTCGGATCCCTTTCCGCAGGAAAGGGCTCTGACCCCATCACTACTGACCCCATCACCACACCCGCGCCCGCTATGATCGGCGCATGCTCGCCCTCTTCGATTCGCTGCGCCTCTGGCTCGATGGCATTGCCCACTTGGGAACGATCCTGGCGGTGGCCTATCTGCTTTACCTGCTGGCCCTGACCGGCTGGATCATGCTGCAGAAGCGCGAGCCGGTGGCCACGCTCAGCTGGATCCTGTCGCTGGCGTTGCTGCCCTACCTCGGCCTCTTCATCTACTACCTGCTGGGCCCGCAGAAGGTGAAGCGGCAGCGCCTGCGCCGTGGCCGCGCGCGCTCGGGCATGGAGCACTACAGCGATGTCTGCCCGCCCGATGCCGGCTGCACCGAGCTGGCAAAGGTCGCCCAGGCCACCACCGGCCTCGCGCCCAGCAGCGCCACCGAAGTCACCTGGCTGGTGGATGGCGCGACCACCTATGCCGCGCTCATCGAGGCCATCGGCCAGGCGCGCGACCACGTGCATCTGGAGTACTACATCTTCAACCCCGACCACGCCGGCACGGCCCTGCGCGACGCCCTGGTCGAACGCGCGCGTGCCGGCGTGCAGGTGCGCCTGCTGCTCGATGCGGTGGGCTCCTCGGCATTGCCGGCGCGCTTCCTGCGGCCGTTGCTGGATGCCGGTGGCGAAGCCGTGTGGTTCCACCCGCGGCAGCTGCTGAAACCCTTCAAGCGCCCGTGGTTGAACCTGCGCACGCACCGCAAGCTGGTGATCATCGATGGCCAGCTGGCCTTCACCGGCGGCATCAACATCACCGACGAAGAAGACGAGAGCCGCAACCCCAACGCCTACCGCGACCTGCACATGCGCCTCCGCGGCCACGTGGTGCGCAGCCTGCAACTGGTGTTCGCAGAGGACTGGCTGTACGCCAGCGGGCAGGAGCCGTCGCGCTTCGACATCGCCCGCCTGTGGCCGGCGGACATGCCGCTGCGCGGCGATGGCAGCATCGACGCCCAGGTGCTGGTGTCCGGCCCGGACTCCGGCTGGGAAACCATCCACCGCCTGCACGTGGCGGCCATCCAGGAAGCCAACGAGCGCGTCTGGCTGGTGACGCCCTACTTCGTGCCCGGCGAGGCCGCGCGCATGGCCCTGACCTCGGCGGCGCTGGGCGGCCTGGACGTGCGCCTGCTGGTGCCGAAGATGAGCGATTCCTGGTTCGTCACCCAGGCCGCGCGCTCCTACTTCGACGAGCTGCTGCATGCCGGGGTGAAGATCTACGAGTACGGCCCGCGCATGCTGCACACCAAGGCCTTCATTGCTGACGATGACGTCTGCATCGTCGGCAGCGCCAACTTCGACCACCGCAGCTTCCGGCTGAACTTCGAGCTGTCGATGATGATCAGCGACCGCGACCGCGTGGCGGAACTGGCCACGCTGCTGCAGGCCGAGTTCGACAGCGCCACCCGCGTGCACGACGAGGCCGGCCGTTCGCTGTGGCTCCACCGCCTGCCCGAAGCCTTCGCCCGCCTGGCCTCGCCGCTGCTCTGACGCAGCGCTACACTGCGGTCGATGCCCGGGGAGGACTGGATATGTACTGGCTGTATCTGCTGCTGTCGCTGGGCTGCTTCGCCTTCGCGCTGAAGACCCCGAACATGGGCCTGATGTCGCTGGCCCTGCTGGCCGCCCTCGGCTTCCTGCTGGCATGGGTGCGTGGCCGCTACGTGGCCCGCTTTGGCGACCTGCAGCGCGATCCATCCACCCTGGTCGATGCCGAGGAGCTGCGCCGCCTGCGTGAGCAGGCCCGCGCCCATGACGGCACGCCCCCACCCTCTTCCGCACCGTAGTTCCGTTCCATGACCCAGCTCAGCGTCAACGTCAACAAGATCGCCGTCCTGCGCAACTCGCGCGGCGGTGCCGAACCCGATGTCGTGCGTGCGGCCCAGGCCTGCCTGGACGCCGGCGCCCACGGCATCACCGTGCACCCGCGGCCGGACCGTCGCCACATCACCGCCGAGGATGTGCTGGCGCTGTCGACCCTGACCCGCGCCCGCGGCGTCGAGTTCAACATCGAAGGCAACCCGTTCGCGCCGCCGCGCGAGGGCTATCCGGGCCTGCTGCCGCTGTGCGCGCAGACCCGCCCGGCGCAGGCCACCCTGGTACCCGATGGCGATGGCCAGATCACCTCGGACCACGGCTTCGATTTCGAGCGCGATGGCGAGCGCCTGCGCCCGCTGGTGGCCGAACTGAAGGCGATGGGCTGCCGCGTCAGCCTGTTCGTGGATGCCGGCAACCCGCTGCTGGAACAGGCCGCCGCGGTCGGCGCCGACCGCATCGAGCTGTACACCGGCCCCTATGCCGAAGCGCATGCCGCCGGCGATGCCGGTGCGATGCTGGAGCTGTTCGCCACCGCCGCACGGCGTGCACAGGCGGCCGGGCTGGGCGTGAATGCCGGCCACGATCTTTCGCAGGACAACCTGCGCGACTTCCTGGCCGCCGTGCCGGACGTGCTGGAGGTGTCGATCGGCCACGCGCTGATCGGCGAGGCCCTGTACGACGGGCTCGATACCACCGTGCGGGGCTACCTCGCCCTGCTGTAACGGCTGACGCCGGGCGTTGCCCGGCAGCCACCGCTGCCCATCGCAGCTGCTGAGACGTCCGTGGCCCATGCTTCCGGCCTGCTGCGGCGATGGCGCCTGCGCGACCACGTGCAACCTGTGGATAACACTGGGGTCAACGTGACGTCGGATCCGCCACAACGCCTACAGCTACGTGAATCCTGGCCGCTTGCGCCGCCTGTGGTTAGCAATAATACTAACGTCTCTGAAACGGCCGGAGGGCGCCATGCAATCCCACCCTCGCAACGCCCAGGCCGCCATCAAGGGCCGGGGTTCCACGTCCCACCTCGCGGGGCGCTTCGAAAGCACGGTGAGCGAAGCGGTCGATGACGGCTGGGCCATCGACGAAAGCGAAGAATTCCTCGCCCCGCGCCTGCGTACCGAGGTGCGCGCCGAGACCGCGCGCAGCATCATCAGCCGCAACAACTCCCCGGACGTGGGTTTCAGCCAGTCGGTGAATCCCTACCGCGGCTGCGAGCACGGTTGCTCGTACTGCTTTGCACGGCCCTCGCACGCCTATCTGAACCTGTCGCCGGGCCTGGACTTCGAGACCAAGCTGTTCGCCAAGACCAACGCACCGCAGTTGCTGCGCAAGGAACTGTCAAAGCCCGGTTACGTGCCACAGCCGATTGCACTGGGCATCAACACCGATGCCTACCAGCCGATCGAGCGCAAGCTGAAACTCACCCGCCAGCTGATCGAAGTGATGCTGGAGACCAGGCATCCGTTCTCGCTGATCACCAAGAATGCGCTGGTGGAGCGCGATATCGACCTGCTGGCACCGCTGGCGGCAGAGAACCTGGTCAGCGTGCACTTCTCGGTGACCTCGCTGGACCCGCACCTGTCGGCGAAGCTGGAACCGCGCGCGTCGGCACCGCACGCGCGGCTGCGCGCGATGAAGCGCCTGCACGACGCCGGCATTCCGGTGGGTGTGATGGTCGCGCCGGTGATTCCGTGGATCAACGACAGCGAGCTGGAAGCGGTGCTGGAAGCCGCGCATGACGCCGGTGCCGGCACTGCGGGTTACGTGCTGCTGCGCCTGCCACTGGAGGTAGCGCCGCTGTTCCGCGATTGGTTGGACACCCACCATCCTGATCGCGCCGCGCACGTGATGAGCACCATCCAGCAGCTGCGTGGCGGCAAGGACTACGACAGCCAGTTCGGTACGCGCATGCGTGGCCAGGGTGTCTATGCGGATCTGTTGAACGACCGCTTCAAGCTGGCGCGAAAGCGGCTGGGCTTCAACGCGCAGAACAGCCATTGGCCGAAGCTGGATTGCAGCCGGTTCCAGAAGCCGCTGCCGCCACGGAAGGAATCACCGCAGGGGTCGTTGTTCTGATGTCGGTGCAGTCGAGCATGGCTCGACTCTACAAGCGGTGCTACCCGCCAAACAGCTTCTGCGCACTCTGGAACAGGATCCAGCTGGTGGCGATGAACTTGTCGCCGCCCTGCGGCCGGTTGCCGCGATGGGTGTGGGTGAACGCGGTCGGTGCGATCAGCAGGCTGCCGGTGCGCGGTGCGATCTTGCGGCCCTGGAACAGGAACTCGGTCTCGCCCTCTTCGAAGTCGTCGTTGAGGTAAAGCGTCCACAACACGTGCCGGTGCAGTGTTTCCGCCTGCGCATCCTTCGGGTACAGCTCGCAGTGCCAGTACGGGTAACCGCCCTCGCCCGCCGCATACCACTGCAGGTTGATGGCCCCGGGGCGCAGGCAGGTGCGGGCCAGCTCGGCCAGCTGTTCCGGCGCCATGTCGGGGAAATCCTCGGCTGACAGTCGGCGCGGCTGGCCGTTGCTGTCCTGGATCTGCAACATCAACGGTGCGATCAGTGCCTGTGGATAACGACGTAGATAAGTCTGCAGCCCGGCGAAAACCGCTTGTTGCAGCGCGTTGTCCACGTCGCGCCACGCATCCAGGCCGCTGATGCGCAGATCCTTGCTGTGCTTGAGTTCGGGGAACACACCACTGCCTACCGCACCGGGTTTCAGGCCCTGGCTGCTGCGCATGCGGGCGACGATGGTGGCGCACACGTCACTGGGGACGGCGTTGTGGATGACTTCGATGAAATCGACCGGGCCCGGCTCGTGCATGCATGCAATCCTTCGGCGGCAAGGGCTTGATGGTGCCGTTTGCCGCCGCTGCTGTCACCCCGCGGTCATGTCATCGTACTGCCATGACCGCTGTAGGGATGGCCGCCTTCAAGCGGTCTTCGCGTCATGCTCCTGGTGATAACGCACCGCTTCGGCCACTTCCTCGCGCGAGCCGAGGAACACCGGCACGCGCTGGTGCAGGTGGTTGGGCTGCATGTCGAGGATGCGTTCACGACCGGTGGATGCGGCGCCGCCGGCCTGTTCAACCAGCAGGCCCATCGGGTTGGCTTCGTACATCAGGCGCAGCTTGCCGGCCTTGTCCGGTTCCTTCTTGTCCCACGGGTAGATGAAGATGCCGCCGCGGGTGAGGATGCGATGCACGTCAGCGACCATGCTGGCGATCCAGCGCATGTTGAAGTTCTTGCCGCGCGCGCCTTCCTTGCCGGCCAGCAGGTCCTGCACGTAGCCCTGCATCGGTGCTTCCCAGTGGCGCTGGTTGGACATGTTGATGGCGAATTCCTGGGTGGCCGCCGGAATCTGCATGTTCTCGGTGGTCAGCACGAACTCGCCGGTCTCGCGGTCCAGGGTGAAGGCGTGGGTGCCGTGGCCGACGCTGAGCACCAGCTGGGTGCTGGGCCCGTAGATGCAGTAGCCGGCGGCAATCTGCTTGGTGCCCGGCTGCAGGAAGGCCTCATCGCCCGGCAGTTCGACGTTGGTCGGGCAGCGCAGCACCGAGAAGATGGTGCCGACGGAGACGTTGACGTCGATGTTGGAGCTGCCATCGAGGGGATCGAACAGCAGCAGGAAATCGCCGCGCGGGTAGATGTCCGGCACCGGCTGGCTGTGGTCCATCTCTTCCGATGCGCAGGCGGCGAGGTGGCCGCCCCAGGCGTTGGCTTCCAGCAGGATCTCGTTGCTGATGACGTCCAGCTTCTTCTGCGCTTCGCCCTGCACGTTGCCGGTGCCGGCTTCGCCGAGTACGCCGCCGAGGGCGCCCTTGCTGACGGCGATGGAGATGCTGGTACAGGCGCGGGCGACCACGGCGATCAGCTGGCGCAGGTCAGCGTTGATGCGGCCGGCGTGCTGTTGCTGGATCAGGAAGCGGGTCAACGAAGTACGGGACATGAGCGGGCAGGTCTCGGCAGCGGGAAAACGCCTATTGTCGCTGCTGTGCGCGGCGTGTGCGTGATTGGTTTGAGGCGAAATCGATTACAGGGGTGTTGCGGTGTGCGGCGCCTTCCTCCATGGAGGCGCAGGGCGAGGCACACCGTGGCCATGACACGCCGTAAACCCATCCATGGGGGCTCGGTCGGCGCATCCATGCGCCTCACGGTCCTGGCCACGGTGTGCCCCGCCCTGCGCTTCAGGGTTCGCCGCGAGCGCGGAGGGTGTGGCAAAGGCAGGAGCAGGAGCAAAAACAAAGGCGCCTTTCGGCGCCTTTGTTTTCAAGCATGTGCTGGGTTGCTTCAGCCCTTGGCGACGGTGGCCACGGCCTTGGCGACGTATTCCAGGTTGTTCTGGTTCAGCGCGGCCACGCAGATGCGGCCGGTGCCGACGGCGTAGATGCCGAACTCGTCGCGCAGGCGTTCGACCTGCTCACGGCTCAGGCCGGAGTAGGAGAACATGCCGGCCTGTTCGTTGATGAAGGCGAACTGCGGGGCACCGGCGGCGGCGAGCTTTTCGACCAGGCCCTGGCGCAGGGCGTGGATGCGCTCGCGCATCTCGGTCAGTTCCTGCTCCCACATCGCGCGCAGGTCCGGGTTGGTCAGTACGCCGGCCACCAGCGCGGCACCGTGGGTGGACGGGCTGGAGTAGATCGTGCGGATCACGCGCTTGACCTGCGACTGCACGGCCTTCGCATCGGCAGCGGTCGGGGCGACCATCGACAGCGCACCCACGCGTTCGCCATACAGCGAGAACGACTTGGAGTACGAGTTGGCGACGATGAAGCTGTCGATGCCGGCTTCGGCGATGATGCGCACGGCGGCGCCATCCTGCTCGATGCCCTTGTCGAAGCCCTGGTAGGCCATGTCGATGAAGGGGAACAGCTGCTTGTCCTTCAGGACTTCGGCCACCTGCTTCCACTGGCTGACGGTGAGGTCGGCGCCGGTGGGGTTGTGGCAGCAGGCGTGCAGCAGCACCACGGTGCCGGCCTGCAGCTTCTGCAGATCGGCCAGCATGCCGTCGAAATCCACGCCATGGGTGGCGGCGTCGAAGTAGGTGTACTCGACCACGTCGAAACCAGCGGCACCGAACACGGCGCGGTGGTTTTCCCAGCTCGGGTTGCTGATGGCGATGGTGGCGTGCGGCAGCAGCTTCTTCAGCACGTCGGCGCCGACGCGCAGCGCACCGCTGCCACCGACGGTCTGTGCGGTGGTGACGCGGCCGGCGGCCAGCAGCGGCGAGTCCTTCCCGAACACCAGTTCACGGGTCGCCTGCGTGTAGGCAGGCAGGCCGTCGATCGGCAGGTAGCCACGCGGTTTGGCTTCGGTGGCGAGCTGCTGCTCGATCTGCTTGACGGCGCGAAGCAGCGGAATGCGGCCGCTCTCGTCGTAGTAGATGCCCACACCCAGGTTGACCTTGGTCGGGCGGCTGTCGGCGTTGTACGCCTCGGTCAGGCCCAGGATCGGGTCGCCCGGGACCAGTTCCACGTTTGCAAAGAAGGACACGGCAGTACTCGTTCTATTTGAGGGGGAGAAGAAGCGCGGGTCGTGAAGCAGCGGCCGTCGGCCACAGCCATGCCATCGTAACAAAGCGTGCCACCCGCGCGGCGGCCATCGTCACGCCGCAGCCCGTACCATGGCGTGTTGTTTCCCCGCCGTGCGTGTAGCTGAACGATGAACGATTCCCTGGCGCCCCGCCGCCTGCCTCTGCTGATTGCCCTGCTGCCGTTGCCGGTGCTGGCCCAGAACGCCGCCGACCCTGCCCCGCAGCAGCTGCCGACCGTGGAGGTGCAGGCCGCGCGCGTGCAGGGCATCGATCCGTTCGCGCTGCCGGCCAGCCAGGACACGGTGTGGGTGGGCGACGACCGCAGCGGGCCCGGGATGCAGGTGTCCGAAGCGCTGGCCGGGGTGCCTGGGGTGCTGGCCCGCGACCGCCAGAACTATGCGCAGGACACCCAGCTGTCGATCCGCGGCTTCGGCGCGCGCTCCACCTTCGGCGTGCGCGGCGTGCGGGTGCTGATCGATGGCGTGCCGGCCACCATGCCCGATGGCCAGGGCCAGCTGTCGCACGCCAGCCTGCTTGGTGCCGAGCGCATCGAAGTGCTGCGCGGCCCGTTCTCCGCCCTGTACGGCAACTCCTCCGGCGGCGTGCTGCAGGTGTGGAGCGCGCAGGGCCAGGCCGGCGATCCGTGGCGGCTGCGGGTGAACGCCGGTGCCGACAACACCGTCAGCGTTGGCGCGCAGCTGCGCGGTGCCGGTCCGGTGATCGACTACAACATCGCCGCCAACCACTTCCACACCGATGGCTGGCGCGACCACAGCGAGGCGCGGCGTGAGTCGCTCAACGCACGGCTGGGCGCTGAAGTCGGCGGCGGCCGCCTGGAGCTGCTGCTCAACGCGCTGGATGCCCCCGATGCGCAGGACCCGCTGGGCCTTACCCGCGCCCAGGTCGCGGCCAACCCGCGCCAGGCCACGGCCGTGGCCGAGCAGTACAACACCCGCAAATCGGTGCGGCAGCAGCAGGCCGGCCTGCGCTGGACCCGCGAAAGCGGCGCCCAGCGCTGGCAGCTGATGGGCTACGCCGGGCAGCGCGCGGTGACCCAGTTCCTGCCGATTCCGCCCACCGCGCAGGCCAACCCGCTGCACGCCGGCGGCGTGATCGACCTGGACGGCGGCTATGGCGGCATGGACGCGCGCTGGGGCTGGAAGGGCGACTTGGCCGGGCGCCCGCTGGACGTGGTGGCGGGCATCAGTGCCGACCGCCAGCGCCAGCACCGCACCGGCTACGAGAACTTCGTCGGCAGCACCCTGGGCGTGCGCGGCCGCCTGCGCCGCGACCAGATCGACACCGTGCAGAACGTCGACCAGTTCGCCCAGGCGTGGTGGCAGTGGAGCCCGCGCTGGTCGCTGCTGGCCGGCGTGCGCCACAGTGCCGTGCGCTTTGAGTCGGACGACCGCTACATCACCGGCAGCAACCCCGACGACAGCGGCCGCCGCCGCTACCAGGCGACCACGCCGGTGGCCGGGGTCAGCTTCGAGGCGACCCCGCAGTGGCGCCTGCACGCGGCGGTCGGACGCGGCTTCGAGACCCCCACCTTCAACGAGCTGGGCTACCGTAGCGACGGCCAGGCCGGCCTGGCGCTGGACCTGTCGGCCGCGCGCAGCCGCAACATCGAGGTCGGCAGCAAGTGGCATGCGCAGAACGGAACCCGGCTCGATGTCAGCGTGTTCCGCGCCGTTACCGACGATGAGCTGGCCGTTGCCAGCAACACCAATGGCCGCAGCACCTACCGCAACATCGGCCGTACCCGCCGCCAGGGCGTGGAACTGCAGTACCAGCGGCCGCTGGCCGAGCACTGGGAACTGCAGCTGGCCTGGACCTGGCTGCAGGCGCAGGTGCGTTCGCCGTACCTGACCTGCGGTGGCAGTGGTTGCCGCGTGCCGGACACCGTCGTGGCCACAGGCAGCCGCCTGCCTGGCGTGCCGCGGCAGCAGGCCTTCGCCCGCCTGCAGTGGTCGCCCAGCGACTGGCAGTGGGCGCTGGAAGCCAATGCCAGCAGCGACACAGTGGTGAACGACCTGGCCACCGAGCGCGCGCCCGGCTACACCGTGCTGAACCTGGAAGCCGGCCGCCGCTGGACCCTGCCCGGCGGCGACCTGCGTGCCTTCGCGCGGCTCGACAACCTGCTGGACCAGGCCTACATCGGCTCGGTGATCGTCAACGATGGCAACGGCCGCTTCTACGAGCCGGGCCCGGACCGGCGCGCCAGCGTGGGCCTGCAGTGGTCGTGGCGCTGATGCGCGCGGTCGGCAGCGCCAGCGGCCTCAATCCGGTGCCTTGGCCGGTACGAAGGGTGAGGTCGGGTCACTGGCCGGAAACGTCTCTTCCAGGGCCTGGTCCTGGTTGTCACTGGCATGCTGTTTGCGCTCGCGGCGCTTGAGCGGGCTTTCCTGACCGCCGCGGTTCCGGTCGCCGCAGTCCTTCCGGTCCAGTGCTGCCTGTTCAGTCTCGCGCTTCACCGGCAGATGCGGGCCATCCTGCTGCGCGGTCTGCGGGTTGCCCGGGTCCGCATGCGCCTCATGGCTTCCGGCATCGACGAAGGGGGCACCGGTGCCGCGGAAATCTGCCTCATCATTGTCGTGCTTGGCGCGCTGCTCGCCAGCCACGGGCGCTGTCGTCTCGCGCAGCGGGTCGCGGGAGGTATCTCGGTTCATGGCGGTCATTTCTCGCTGGGCGGGGACTCCACTTAACCGTTCTGGAGGTAAAGCCACTGCGAACCCGGCGTCATGAACATCTCTGTCACCAGTGCATAACAGCGTGGGGCGTATCCCTCCCAGCCCAGACACTGACGCAGGACCTCGCCGTGGCCCGCCTGGAACGACCCGCACCGTCCGTCTTCAACGCGCTGCTGGACCCGTTGTCAGCGCGCAGCCCGAAACGCGGAACCCGCCGCCACCCGGATCCGCAGGCGGTGGCGCAGGACTACCTGCAATACATGCTGACTGATTACGAAGGGCGCCGCGGCCACGGCCATCGGAACTGGCGCGACCTGTGCCCGGTCTACGCCTTCGCACTGACCACCCATGCGGCCGACTGGCCACGTGGAGGTGATGTGGATACCTGCGAGGAGCTGGCCGCGCACTGGGATCAGATGCGAGGGCAGTCACGCCTGGATTGGGAGCAGGCGTGGCCCGTGGTGGAGGACGCCTGGCGCGCCCTGGACCACATCCCAGTCACCGCCGTGAGGCCTCTGCTGCAGTAGTACCGGCCATCCTCCCTCCACACTCCGGACACGGTCGTTTCACGGCAGGCCACCGAAGCTGGGTACCCATGCTGACTGCCCAGGTACGCCCATGGCCCGCCCGATCTGGACCGGTACCCTTTCCTTCGGCCTGCTGAACGTGCCGGTGTCGCTGATGTCCGGCGAACGCAAGGTCGACCTGCAGTTCCGCATGCTCGATTCGCGCGATCGCAAGCCGATCCGCTTCGAACGGGTCAACGCCGATACTGGCGAGGAAGTGCCGTGGAAGGACATCGTCAAGGCCTTCGAATACGACAAGGGCAGCTACGTCGTGCTGGAAGAAGGCGACATCCGCTCGGCCGCGCCGGAGAGCCATGAAACGGTGGAGGTGGAGTCGTTCGTCGACGCCGCGCAGATCGATCCCCGCTACTTCGAAAAACCTTACCTGCTGGTGCCGGGCAAAAAGGCCGAGAAAGGCTATGTGCTTCTGCGCGAGACGCTGCGCAGCACAGGCAAAGTGGGTATCGCCCGGGTCGTTGTGCGCACGCGCGAGTATCTCTGTGCAGTGATGCCCAATGAAGACGCGCTGGTGTTGATGATCCTGCGCTACCCGCAGGAACTGGTCGATCCGGCGGACTACAAGCTGCCCACCGGCAGTCTTTCCGATTACAGGATCACCAGCAAGGAAACCGCGATGGCCGAACAGTTGATCGAATCGATGGCCGGTGACTGGGATCCCACGCAATACCACGATGAATTCCGCGAGCGCCTGCAGCAGGTGTTGAACAAGCGCATCAAGACCAAGGGCGGCACCACCCAGGTGGAAGAGGAGCCGGTGGCGCACGAGGATGCCAGCACCAACGTGGTGGACTTCATGGCGCTGCTGCAGAAGAGCCTGGATGCCAACAAGCGTACGCCGGCGAAGAAGACCGCGACGCGCAAGGCACCGGCGAAGAAGGCTGCGAAGAAAGCCACGAAGAAGACCGCCGGCAAGGCCGCCAAGGCGACGAAGAAGGCCGCACCGCGCCGCAAGGCAGGCTGAGCCATGTCGCTGCACCAGTACCGCCGCAAGCGCCGTCTTGGCGGTGGCAGCGGGCAGACGCCGGAGCCGGATGATGGCCCGGCAGCAGGCAATCCGAAGCGGCGCCCGCAGTTCGTCATCCAGCTGCACCACGCCAGCTCGCGGCACTACGATTTCCGCCTGGAAATGGACGGTGTGCTGAAGAGCTGGGCGGTGCCGAAGGGGCCGTCGTTGCGGGTGGGCGAGAAGCGCCTGGCGGTGGAAGTGGAGGACCATCCGCTGTCCTATGCCGGCTTTGAAGGGGATATTCCCGAAGGCCATTACGGCGCAGGCCACGTGCAGGTGTTCGACCACGGCAGCTGGGGCTGCGAAGGCGACCCGCTGCAGGCGCTGGTCGATGGCAAGCTCGATTTCGTGCTGCACGGGCAGCGCTTGAGTGGCGGCTGGAAGCTGGTGCGCACGGCCATGAAGGGGCGGCAGGTGCAATGGCTGCTGATCAAGCGTGACGATGCCGACGCGCGTGATGCCGAGGCCGATGATCTTGTGGAGAATCCCATGCCCGCATCCAAGGCTGCTACAAAGCAGGTGAAAAAGGCCGCAAAGAAGTCAGCGCGCGCCGGGACCCGCAAGGCAGACGCACGCTGGCATGCGCGCGCGCTGAAGCTCGCCGGTGCACGCGACCATCCGTATCCGCGCGGCTTCAAGCCGCAGCTGACTGATCACCGGGACACCGCACCCGATGGCGAACGCTGGCTGCATGAGATCAAGTGGGACGGCTACCGCCTGCTGGCCGACCTGCACGACGGTGAGCTGAAACTGCGCTCACGCAATGGCCTGGACTGGACCGATGACTTCCCCGAAGTCGCCCAGGCCGTGCGCGCACTGCCGGTGCGTGATGCGCGCCTGGATGGCGAGCTGGTCGTGCTCGACAAGCAGGGCCGTAGTGATTTCGCGGCCCTGCAGCGTGTCATCGATGGCAGCTCGAAACAGCCGCTGCGCTACATCGTGTTCGATCTGCCCGGCGTGGCCGGCGTGGACATCAGCCGCGCGCCGTTGCTGGAACGCAAGGCCCTGCTCAAGGACCTGATCGGACCGGAGCCGGGCACGCTGGCCTACAGCGAACACGTGCTCGACCATGGCCCTGCGGTGTTCGCCGCCAGCGGCGAGGCCGGCTTCGAAGGCATCGTCAGCAAGCAGATCGATGCGCCCTATGTGAACGCCCGCGCGCGCAGCTGGGTGAAGGTGAAGCACGAGGACACCGACGAATTCGTCATCGTCGGCCACACCGCGCCCAAGGGCAGCCGGGTCGGCTTCGGTTCGCTGCTGCTGGCCACGGCCGATGCCGGCGGCCTGCGCTATGTCGGTCGGGTCGGCACCGGCTTCGACGATGCGGCGTTGAAGGCGCTGAGCAGCGCGCTGGTGCCGCTGGCGGTGAAGAAAGCGGTGCTGGAGCTGCCGGCGCATGTTCCCTTCTGCGCGGCCAGCGTGCGCTGGGTAAAACCGGTGGTGGTGGCCGAAGTGGCCTTCCGTGGCTGGGGCAAGGAAGGGCTGCTGCGCCAGGCCAGCTTCAAGCGCCTGCGCAGCGACAAGCAGACGCAGGACCTGGGCGTGACGCAGGCGACGGGCGGCGACGATGCAGCGGTGGCCATCAGCCATCCGCAACGGTTGGTGTACCCGCAGCGCAAGCTCAGCAAGGGCGACGTGGCCGACTACTACCGGCAGATGGCGCGCTGGATCCTGCCGGAGATCGCCGGCCGCCCGCTGTCACTGCTGCGCTGCCCGGATGGCGTCGGCAAGGCCTGTTTCTTCCAGAAGCATCATGGCCCCGGTCTGGGCGACGCCGTGCATGCGGTGCCGCTGAAACAGAAGAGCGGCCGCGAGGACTACGTCTACATCGATGATGCGCGCGGCCTGCTGCAGCTGGTGCAGATGAACACCCTGGAGCTTCACACGTGGGGTGCGACGGTCGAGGATCCCGAGCATCCGGATCGCGTGGTGTTCGATCTGGACCCCGGCGACGGCGTGAGCTGGGCGCAGGTGAAAGCGGGTGCGCGCGACGTGCGCGACCGCCTGCTGCAGGTCGGCCTGCAGAGCTTTGTGCGGCTGTCCGGCGGCAAGGGCGTGCACGTGGTGGTGCCGCTGCAGCCGACGGCTGGCTGGGAACAGGTCAAGGCGTTCTGCGAAGCCTTCGCCCAGGCGATGGCGCTGGAGCAGCCCGACCGCTACGTGGCGACGATGAGCAAGGCCAAGCGCGAGGGCGTGATCTTCATCGACTGGCTGCGCAATACGCGCGGTGCCACCAGCGTCTGTTCGTGGTCGCTGCGTGCGCGGGAGAGCGCGGGCGTGGCGGTGCCGCTGCGCTGGGAGGAACTGGCGAGAGTGAGCGCCGCCGATGCGTTCCCGATGGACAAGGCGCTGGCCCGCGCGAAGCGCCTGAAGGAAGACCCGTGGCGCGGGATGGAAGAGTTGAAGCAGGTGTTGCCGACTACCGATCTGTAGAGCCGAGCCCACGCTCGGCTTCCGCGTCCACGATCAGGAGCAGCCGAGCATGGGCTCGGCTCTACAGGGAAGGCGACGCGCGAAGACGCCGCCTCCTGCGCCGCTCAGAAGTCCGCGCGGATGCCGAAGGTGACGCGGCGGCCGGAGAACTCGTACTGGGTCGGGAACGCCTTGTCGATCGTGTAACCACTGGTCTTCTCGTCCAGCAGGTTGATCGCTTCCAGGTTCAGCTTCCAGGTGTCATTGAGGCGGAAGCCGATCGAGGCATCCAGCTGGCCATAGGCATCGCGGTAGACCGGATACATGTTCAGGTGGATGTACTCGACGTACTTGTCCTTGTAGTTGTACGAGGCGCGCGCGCTGAAGCGGTCGTTCTCGTAATACAGGGTGAAGTTGTACGCTTTCTCGGCCAGGCCTTCCGGTGGGGTCGGGATGTCCAGGTCCGACGCGCCGGTCAGCGAGTTGTCCAGCTGGGTGTAATTGGCGTTGATGCCCCAGCCTTCCAGTGCCGGGTGCAGCATCGACAGCGGCAGCTGCGCGACGAGCTCGACGCCGGTGACCCTGTAGGAACCGTCGGCGTTGACCGGCTGGTAGACCTCGAAGTCGTAGTAGCCGTCCAGCGACCCGTTGGCGTTGAGCTTCTCGACGTCCGGCACAATGCCGGTCAGCGACTGCCGCACCACGCCGTCGATCTTCTTGGAGAAGTACGACGCGGCCAGCAGGCCACCGTTCTGCAGATACTTCTCCAGGCCCACTTCCCACTGCTTGGCGGTGGTCGGCTTCAGCGCCGGGTTGCCGTCCATGAAGCGGAAGCTGCTCCAGCTGACGGTGCGGCGGTAGGCGATGTCGGTCAGCGACGGACGCATCAGCGTTTCCGAGGCGGCACCGCGCAGCACCAGGCCGTCAGCGATCTCGGCGGTCATGTTGAAGCTGGGCAGGATCTTGCTGTAGTCGCCGCTGCTGGAAATCGGCGTCGGCGTGTAGCCGCTGCTGCCATCGGCGTTCTGCACCGGGTGGAAGCCGGCCGAGTCGACGTCGGTGTCGATCGAGCGCACGCCCAGGTTGGCGTAGACCGGCACGGTGCCGATGTCGAAGTAGAAGTCGGCCATGGCATACAGCGCCAGGGTCTTCTCCTTCACCTCGTAGTACTGGCCCGGATCGATCGGGGTTTCATAGCCCGGGTAGCGGAACGTGGTGCGCGCATAGGCGTTGGACACCTGCTGC
Source organism: Stenotrophomonas sp. SPM (assembly GCF_003105135.1). Classification (NCBI taxonomy): domain Bacteria; kingdom Pseudomonadati; phylum Pseudomonadota; class Gammaproteobacteria; order Lysobacterales; family Lysobacteraceae; genus Stenotrophomonas; species Stenotrophomonas sp. SPM. The sequence goes on from NZ_QETL01000027.1 coordinate 17,592, forward strand.
CAGTCGAGGTCGCTCGGGCGATACGCACCACCCGGTGCCAGCTGGCTGATCCACACCGGGTTGCTGTCGGCCAGCGTGCGCGTGTTGACCCACGCGGCGCTGCCGGCGGTCGGGCCCTGGATCTTGCCGCTGCCGAACTCGCGTTCCTTGGTCTTGTCGGTGTAGCGCGCGCCGAACTGCACGCCGCTCAGTGCCGGGAAGAAGGCCAGGTTCATCTGCCGGCGCAGGTCGAGCTGCGCGGCGTACTTGTCATCCTTCACCTTCTCCAGCTCGGTTTCGTACGCTTCGAACAGGTACTTGTCCGCGGCGTTGTACATGTCGAAACCGCCGGTGGTGCTCGGCACGGTCGCGCCGCCGTTGCTGGTCCAGCGTGTGCGCGACGGCGCGTAGGCCACGTGCTTGAGGTTGGCGTAGTCCGAGTCCTTGCGCGCGCCGGAGTAGCCGACCAGCGCGTCGATGTCCCAGCCCCCCACCTTCCAGTCCAGCTTGCTGCTGAACTGACGGTAGTCGGTGTTGCCGTTGCGTTCCTTGCTGAGGATCTCGTGCTGGGTGGCGGTGTAGGACACGTCCTTCAGCACGGTGATGCCGTAGGCCGACAGCGTGTCACGGTCGTAGTCGTGGATGGTGTCCAGCGTGCTGCGACTGGACGCCGAGTACGCCGCGGCATCGTACTCGTCCTCGTGCGTGTCATAGCCGCCGAGCATCGCATCGAAGCTGAGCGAGAACGTGTCGCTGGGCTTGAACTGCAGCGACGCGGTGGCGCCCCACTGGTCCTGCTCGTTGAGGTAGACGCGGTCGCCGACCTTGTCCTGGAAGATGATGCGGCTGGTCTCGTCCTTGTCCGTGCGGTTCTGCACGACGATGCCAGCATCGCGCGCCAGCACGGCGGCGGCCTGCGAACCGCGCGTGCCCGACGCTTCCAGGAAGCGGCCCATGGGACGGAAGTTGATGCCCGAGTTGGAGTCGGTGCGGTTGGTACGCTTGGCCTTGGAGAACGACACCAGGCCGCCCCAGTCGCCCCAGGTGTCACTGGCGAGGAAGGAGATCTTTGGGTCGATCTTGCCGTTGATCGAGTTGTGCGAGGCTTCGGCCGAAGCACTGAACTTGGCCTCGGGGAAGTCGAACGGCTTGGCCGTTTCGATGTAGACCGAACCGGCGATGCCACCTTCCTCGTCGGCGGCGGTCGGCGACTTCTGCACGGTGACCGTCTGCACCACGTCGGCGGCGAAGATGTCGAACTGCACGTCGCGCCCGCCACTACCCGAGGCAGTGGCCAGGTTGTTGATCGAGACCAGGGTGAACTCGCTGGGCAGGCCGCGCACGCTGACCTTGCTGCCCAGTCCCTTGGTGCGCTCGATGGTCACGCCCGGCATGCGCTGCAGCGCTTCGGCCAGGTTCTGTTCAGGGAAATCGGCCACGTCGGTGGCGACGATCGAATCGGAGAAACCGATGTTGGCGCGCTTGAGGTCGACCGCGCGTTCCAGGCTCTTGGCATAGCTGCCGGAGACGGTGACGGTGTCCAGCTGCTGCAGCTGTTCGCGGGTATCGCCATCGGCGGCTTCTTCAGCCATTGCATCGATGGGCAGTACGGCGAGGCCGCCGATCAGCACCGCATGCACGGCACGGGACAAAAGCTTCGCATGGGGGGCCGCAGCGGCGGCCTCCCGGTTCTGGTAACGCATCGGATGATTTCCCGGTTCCCTGTGGTGACTTACGCCGCGCCTGCCCGTGTTCCGTGGGTGCAGGCCCCTGCGCCGCGTTGCCGACGTTCGGCGGGCACCGAGCCTAGAGGGGAATTGTTAAGCCTGTGTTGCGCTGCGGGACGGACGACGCCCGAACCGCCAGCCACCGAGCAGCTGCACCGGCAGCGACACCAGCAGGGCGATGGCGAACCAGCGCGGGAAATCGCCGCCCATCACCCACAGGCCGTAGCCGCTGCCGAGTACCAGCAGGGTCCAGATCGAGGTGCCATGCGCACGCGGCCAGCACGGTGCGTAGTAGGTGGCGAAGGCGATGCCGGCAATGCCGCCGAGCACGGTGAAGGCCAGGTCCCAGCCCAGTTGCGCTTCGCTGCCGGGGTGCAGGCCGAACAGCGACGGCAGCCAGCCGCCGGCACTGCTGACCAGAGCCAGCGCGAGCAGCGCACCGACCAGGGCGACGACGGACAGGAAAACGGTCTTGAGCATCTCGGGCATGCCGTCATTGTACGGCGTGTGCGACGTTGCAGCCGAGCTATGGGCTCGGCGCTACAGGGCCTCAGGCCTTGCCCGCGGCCTGCAGCGCGGCGAACTCCTCGTCGCTGAACAGCCGCGAGCGGACCAGGAAGCGCACGCCCTCGCCGTTCTCCAGCGAGAACATGCCGCCGCGCCCGGGCACCACGTCGATGATCAGCTGGGTGTGTTTCCAGTATTCGAACTGCGAGGGGCTGATATGGAACGGCGCGCCGCCGATCTCGCCCAGGCAGACGTCGCGGTCGCCGACGATGAAGTCACCCTGTGCAAAGCACATCGGCGAGGAGCCATCGCAGCAGCCGCCGGACTGGTGGAACAGCAACGGACCATGGCGCGCGCGCAGCGTGTCGATCAGCTGCAGCGCCGCGAGGGTGGCGATCACCTGGTGCGGAAGTTCGTTCACTGGAGCCTCGTCAGGGTACCGTTGCACGGCCGCCGCGCCCGTGGGAGAGGGGGACGGGCGCGGCAGCCATGCGCGGGATGATCAGGCCGCGAAGTCCAGCACCACGCGACCCTCGATGGTACCGGCGTGCATGCGCGCGAACACCTCGTTGATGTTTTCCAGGCGGTCGGTGCTGACCGTCGCCGCGACCTTGCCTTCGGCGGCGAACTGCAGCGATTCCTGCAGGTCCAGGCGGGTGCCGACGATCGAGCCGCGCACGGTCACGCCGTTGAGCACCATGCCGAAGATGTCCAGCGGGAAATTGCCGGGTGGCAGGCCGTTCAACGAGACCGTGCCGCCACGTCGGACCATGCCCAGGGCCTGTTCGAACGCCTTGGGCGAGACCGCGGTGACCAGTGCGCCGTGCGCGCCGCCGATCTCCTTCTTCAGGAAGGCGGCCGGGTCGGTGGTGCGTGCGTTGACGGTGACCTGCGCGCCCAGCCGTCGGGCCAGGGCCAGCTTGCCGTCGTCGACATCGATGGCGGCCACGTTCAGGCCCATGGCGCGTGCGTACTGCACCGCCATGTGGCCGAGGCCGCCGATACCGGAAATCGCCACCCAGTCACCAGGCTTGGTATCGGTGACCTTCAGGCCCTTGTAGACGGTCACGCCGGCGCACAGCACCGGTGCGATCTCCACGAAGCCCACTTCCTTCGGAAGCAGGCCGACATAGTTGGCATCGGCCAGTGCGTACTCGGCGAAGCCGCCGTTGACCGAGTAGCCGGTGTTGCGCTGCGTTTCGCACAGCGTTTCCCAGCCACCCAGGCAGTGTTCGCAATGGCCACACGCCGAGTACAACCAGGGGATGCCGACCCTGTCGCCTTCCTTGACGTGCCCTACCCCGCCTCCCACGGCCACGACGTGCCCCACGCCCTCGTGGCCGGGGATGAATGGCGGGTTCGGTTTCACCGGCCAGTCGCCCTCGGCGGCGTGCAGGTCGGTGTGGCAGACGCCACAGGCCTCGATTCTGACCAGTACCTCGCCCGCCCCCGGGCGCGGTACCACGACTTCCTCGATGACCAGCGGCTTGCCGAACTCACGGACGACGGCAGCCTTCATGGTTCTATTCATGCGGGTTTCTCCGTAGTGCGCTTGCAGACAGGATGGCGCCGGCCCCATGCCCGCGCCTTGATCCCGATCAATCCATCAGAAGAAGCCCAGCTTCTTCGGCGAGTAGCTGACCAGCAGGTTCTTGGTCTGCTGGTAGTGGTCGAGCATCATCTTGTGGTTCTCGCGGCCGATGCCCGACTGCTTGTAGCCGCCGAACGCCGCGTGCGCGGGGTAGGCGTGGTAGCAGTTGGTCCACACGCGCCCGGCCTGGATGGCGCGGCCCATGCGGTACAGGCGCGAGGCATCGCGGCTCCACACGCCGGCACCGAGGCCGTACAGCGTGTCGTTGGCGATCTGCAGCGCTTCTTCCTCGGTCTTGAACGTGGTCACCGCCACCACCGGCCCGAAGATCTCCTCCTGGAAGATGCGCATGCGGTTGTGGCCCTTGAACACGGTGGGCTTCACGTAATAGCCGCCGGCCAGTTCGCCGCCGAGCGTGTTCTGCTCGCCGCCGATCAGCACTTCGGCGCCTTCCTGCCTGCCGATGTCGATGTAGGAAAGAATCTTCTCCAGCTGCTCGGACGATGCCTGCGCACCGATCATGGTGTCCGGGTCCAGCGGATCGCCCTGCTTGATCGCAGCCACCCGCTTGAGCACGCGTTCCATGAAGCGGTCGTAGATCGATTCCTGCACCAGTGCACGCGACGGGCAGGTACACACCTCGCCCTGGTTCAGCGCGAACAGCACGAAGCCTTCCACTGCCTTGTCGAGGAAATCATCGTCCTCGGCCATCACGTCGGCGAAGAAGATGTTGGGCGACTTGCCGCCCAGTTCCAGCGTCACCGGAATCAGGTTCTGGCTGGCGTACTGCATGATCAGGCGGCCGGTGGTGGTCTCACCGGTGAAGGCGATCTTCGCGATGCGGGGGTTGCTGGCCAGCGGCTTGCCCGCTTCCAGGCCGAAGCCGTTGACGATGTTGAGCACGCCCGGCGGCAGCAGATCGCCGATGATTTCCATCAGCACCAGGATCGAGGCCGGGGTCTGTTCGGCCGGCTTGAGCACCACGCAGTTGCCGGCGGCCAGTGCCGGGGCCAGCTTCCACGCGGCCATCAGCAGCGGGAAGTTCCACGGGATGATCTGCCCGACCACGCCCAGCGGTTCGTGGAAGTGGTAGGCCACGGTGTCCTTGTCGATCTCCGACAGGCTGCCTTCCTGCGCGCGCACGGCGCCGGCGAAGTAGCGGAAGTGGTCAACCATCAGCGGGATGTCGGCGTTGAGCGTCTCGCGGATCGGCTTGCCGTTGTCCCAGGTTTCGGCGCGAGCGATCAGTTCAAGGTTCTGTTCGATGCGGTCGGCGATGCGGTTGAGGATGTTGGCGCGCTCGGTGGTGGAGCGCTTGCCCCAGTCATCCTTGGCGGCATGCGCGGCGTCGAGCGCGGCCTCGATGTCCTCGGCATTGGAGCGCGCCACCGAGGTGAGCACCTTACCGGTGATGGGCGTGGTGTTGTCGAAGTACTGGCCGCTGCGCGGGGCCACCCACTGGCCGCCGATGTAGTTGTCGTAGCGGGGCTTGAACAGGGCGCTGGGGTCGGCCGGGTCGGTCGAGGGCGAGGCAACGGCATTCATCGTGGGCACTCCTTGGATGGCCCGGACAACCCGGGGCCTGCCCAAGTACCGCAATGAGCGTGCCAACCGCGCTGGTGCTGCGGCGCGTCACGGGGCGCGGCAGCGCCGTTGCAACCGACCCCCGCGCGGAATGCGGCGGTGCACCAGCGGTCGTCATCGCAACTGAAGCCGCGATGTGCTTTTAATCGGGACAGTGCCCGCAACAACTGTCGCAGAATGCGACACAGGAGCGTCAGGGTGTCCCAGCCGATTCTTCCCGAGCGCGTGGGTGGCGCGCGCCGTGCCTTCTTCGAGCGCGGCGCCTCGCCGGCCGGGGCGGTGCCCGACGCCATCCTGCAGTCGTGGCGGCGCTGCCAGCGGCAGGGCCTGTCGGTGGACGCGCGGCCCGACGTGGCACCGGTGCCCGAGCTGTCGCTGCGTGAACTGCGCCAGCGCCGCGAGCGCCTGTGGCGGCTGGCCCGTCCCGAGCTGGAAGGGCTGGCAAGCTCGCTGGCCAGCAGCGATGGCATCGTGCTGCTCACCGACGAGGAAGGCTGGGTGCTGGACGCCGAGGGCAGCAACAGCTTCCTCGACCGCGCCGGACAGGTCGCGCTGATGCCGGGAGTGCGCTGGGACGAAGGCACGGTCGGCACCAATGCCATCGGCACGGCCATCGTCGAAGGCCGTGCCCTGCAGGTGCGCGGCGGGGAACACTTCTTCGCCCCGCACGGCATCCTGACCTGCTCGGCCACGCCGATCTTCGATCCGTTCGGGCAGCGCGTCGGCGTGCTCGACATCTCCGGCGATGCACGCCACGCCCACCTGCATGCGCTGGCGCTGGGCCGCCACGCGGTGGACCAGATCGAGCATCGCTATTTCGCTGATGGGCTGGACGACTGCGAACTGCTGCACCTGCATGCGCAGCCGCTGTTGCTGGGCAGCCCGCGCGAGGCCCTGCTGGGCTTCCGCAATGGCCGCCTGGTGGCCGCCAACCGGGTCGGCCTGGGGTTGTTCGGGCTGGACCGACACGACATCGGCCACGCGTCCTACGAGGCCCTGTTCGACCAGCCGCTGTCGCGCCTGCATGACGACGGCCTGCTGCTGGACCGGCAGGGGCGTGCGCTGTACGGCCACAGTGACGGCAGGCGCCATACGCGTGCCGCTGGCGCAGTGATTGCGCGCACGCCCCGCGTGGCCCCTGCCGCCGCCGCGCCCGCGCTGCTGGCGGCACCCGGCACGGTGCTGGCGGCGCTGGTGCAGCAGCAGTTGCGCCAGGCGGTGCGGGTGCTGGATGCGGGGCTGCCGGTACTGGTGCAGGGCGAAACCGGCACCGGCAAGGAGGTGTTCGCGCGCGAGCTGCATCGCCGTTGCGCGCGTGCCGGCCAACCGCTGGTGGCGGTGAACTGCGCGGCCTTGCCTGAGGGCCTGATCGAAGCCGAGCTGTTCGGCTACGAGGAAGGCGCGTTCACCGGCGCGCGCCGGCAGGGCAGTACCGGCCTGCTGCGGCAGGCGCAGGGCGGCGTGCTGTTCCTGGATGAGATCGGCGACATGCCGCTGGCCCTGCAACCGCGCCTGCTGCGCGTGCTGCAGGAACGCGAGCTGTCACCGCTGGGCGGTGGCCGCCCGGTGAAACTGGACTTTGCCCTGGTCTGTGCCAGCCACTGCGACCTGCAGCAGGCCGTGGCCGAGGGGCGCTTCCGGGCCGATCTGTACTACCGCATCGCCGACCATGTGGTGCATCTGCCGGCGCTGCGCGAGCTGGACGAACGCGGTGCGCTGCTGCAGGCGCTGTGGGCGCCGATGGCACAGGGCCGCGTGCTGCAGGCGGAGGTGCTGCAGGTGCTGCAGAAACAGCGCTGGCCCGGCAACCTGCGGCAGCTGCAGGCCTGCCTGCGAACGCTGGTGGCGTTGAGCGACCCGGGTGAGCAGATCACGCCTGCGCACTTGCCTGCCGAACTGCTGAAGGTGCCGAGGGTACAGGCGGCTGACGTCAGCACTGCATCGGGCGGGCTGCGTGACATCGCCGAGGACGCGATGCGGCAGGCTCTGCAGGACGCCGACGGCAATGTCACCGCCGCAGCCAGGCAGCTGGGTATCAGCCGCAGCACGCTGTACCGGCGCCTGGGCCAGCCCGCCACGCGCTGAACCCGCGCGGTGGACTGGTAGAGTCGAGCTTGCTCGACTGCTGTTCGCGCAGCGCATAAGCTGAAGCAGTCGAGCAAGCTCGACTCTACGTGCAGTAGCTCAGCCGGCCAGCACCGCTGCTTCGCGGGCCAGGCGCTCGATGCTGTCCCAGTCGCGTGACTGCATCAGGGCCGCGGTGGTCAGCCACGAACCGCCCACGCACAGCACGTTGGGCAGGTGCAGGAACTGCGGCGCGGTCTGCGCGCTGATGCCACCGGTCGGGCAGAAGCGCACATCGGCGAACGGGCCGTGCCATGCCGACAGGAGCGGCGCACCGCCGGACTGCACCGCCGGGAAGAACTTGAACGTGTCCAGGCCGGCCTCGAGGCCGAGGATCAGTTCCGAACCGGTGGCCACGCCAGGCAGGTAAGGCAGGTCGGCATCGCGGGCGGCCGCATACAGCGTCGGCGTCGCACCGGGCGACACCGCGAAGCGCGCGCCGGCGGCCTTGGCCGCGTCCATCTGCGCCGGCGTCAGCACCGTGCCGGCACCCACCACCGCATCCGGAACGGCCTCGACCATCGCCTTGATCGCGTCCAGTGCACGTGGCGTGCGCAGGGTCACTTCGATCACCGGCAGGCCGCCACGGAACAGCGCCTGCGCGACCTGCACCGCATCGTCCACGTCATCGGGAGTGAACACCGGAATCACCGGTGCAAGTTTCAGTACCGCACGTACGCGCGGATCAGCGCCGGACATCGAATCGCTCCTCGCCCACCAGGGCCAGTACGTCAGCTTCGCTGACGGGGTTGAAATCGCCGGGGATCGAGTGCTTCAGTCCACCGGCAGCCAGGCCGAAACGCACGGTGGCGTCGGCATCGAAGCCGGACAGGATGCCATGCAGGATGCCCGCGGCGAATGCATCGCCACCGCCGATGCGGTCGACGATGCCCTGCAGCTGGCGCACCGGTGCCTGGGCGCGGGTGCCATCGCGGCCCAGCAGCAGCGCGCCCAGCGCATGGTGGTCCACGCTGAGGGCCTGGCGCTGGGTGCACGCCATCCACTGCAGCTGCGGGAAGGCGGCAAACGCCGCAGCGGCCGCGGCTTCGACCTTCGCCACCACGTCGGCCTGCTCGAAGCGCTGGCCGAGGATGACTTCGATATCGCGGTAGTCGGCGAAGACGATGTCGGCCTGGGCGAACAGCTCGTGCAGGATCGCCTGCGCATCGCCGCCCCAGCGCTGCCACAGCTTGGGCCGGAAGTTGCCATCGAAGGAGACGCGCACGCCCAGCGCACGCGCCGCGCGCGCCGCCGCCAGGGTGGCCTGCGCCACGTCCGGGCCCAGCGCCGGGCTGACCCCGGACAGGTGCAGCCACTGCGCGCCCTGCAGCAGCACCGGCCAGTCGTAGTCGGCCGCGGTGCTGCGCGCGAAAGCGGAGTCGGCGCGGTCATAGACCACTTCGCTGGCACGCTGCACCGCGCCGGTGGTCAGGAAGTACAGGCCCATGCGCCCGTCCCGGTCCTGCCGCACGCTGCGCGTATCGACCCCGTGCCGGCGCAGTTCACCCAGCACGTGGGCGCCCAGTGCGTTGCCGGCCACGGTGCTGACCATGGCGACCTCATGTCCAAAGCGGGACAGCGAGACACCCACGTTCGCTTCCGCACCGCCCACGTGCACCTGCAGCTGCGGCGACTGCATCAGCAGTTCGTTACCCGGTGCGCCCAGGCGCAGCAGCAATTCCCCGAAACATACGACACGACCCATTTCCGCTCCCTTTCGCTGGCCGCCCGCAGCGACTGCTGGGCGGCGTGGAATCGCGCCACGCACCCGCGTGGCGGTTGACCATCGGTGTCATCAAGACACCGAAGCGGCCGTGGGCACAGCCTACCAAACTGTCAGAACCATTGTCCCGCAAGCGTCTTGGAGACATCACAGGTCTGTTGCGGTGCAAGATGCCGCCGAGGGAACGTGCTGCTACCGTCGGCTCTGACCAGCGGTGTCATTCCGCTGAAACACTCGCGAGACCAGACCTTTGGGAGAGGGGAAAGGCATGCATTCTCGGAACCAAGCAAAAAAGACACCGGTTACCTTGCTCGCCATGGCGGTCAGCCTGGCCCTGTCGGCAGGCGCCGCTGCCCAGCAGCAGAGCGAGGCGCCCAGCGCCACCAATCTCGATACGGTGAACGTTACCGGCTACCGCGCCAGCGTCGAGAAAGCGCTGGACATCAAGCGCGGCGAGGCCGGCGTGGTCGATGCCATCGTGGCCGAGGATGTCGGCAAGTTCCCCGACCTGAACCTGGCCGAGTCGCTGCAGCGCATACCGGGCGTGGTCATCACCCGCGAAGCCGGTGAAGGCCGCAACATCTCGGTGCGCGGCCTGGGCCCGGACTTCACCCGCGTGCGCATCAACGGCATGGAAGCGCTGACCACGGTCGGCGCCGGCGACCAGAGCGGCGGCACCAACCGCGGTCGTGGCTTCGACTTCAACGTCTTCGCCTCGGACCTGTTCTCGCAGATGGTGGTGCGCAAGACCGCGTCGGCCGACGTCGAGGAAGGTTCGCTGGGTGCAACGGTCGACCTGCGCACGGCACGCCCGTTCGACTACGATGGCTTCACCTTCGTCGCCAGTGGCCAGGCCAGCTACAACCAGATGGCCGAGAAGGCCGACCCGCGCCTGGCCGCGCTGATCTCCAACACCTTTGCCGACGGCACCTTCGGCGCGCTGCTGTCGGTGGCCTACTCCGAGCGCCAGGCGCTGGAGGAAGGTTCCAACACCGGCCGCTGGGCCAACGGCACCAGCAACGGCGGCTTCAGTGCGACCTCGCCGTTCACGGCGGCGCGCAGCGCCGATGTCTATCACCCGCGTTTCCCGCGCTACGTGCAGATGGAACACCAGCAGAAGCGCCTGGGCATCACCGGCTCGCTGCAGTGGAAGCCGTCGGACCGCACCGAGATCTCGCTGGACACGCTGTACTCGAAGATCGACGCCACGCGCGACGAGCACTACATCGAAGCGATCTCATTCAGCCGCAACCGCGACTCCGCCACCGGCGCCAACCGCCGACCGGACCGCGACGGCAAGCCGGAAACCATCGTTCGCAATGGTGAGATCCGCAACAACGCGCTCCTCTACGGCGAGTTCGACAACGTCGACCTGCGTACCGAGAACCGCCACGACGAATGGAACACCGAGTTCAAGCAGGTCAGCCTGAACTTCGATCATCGCTTCACCGATGATTTCCAGATGACCGGCAAGGTCGGCATCTCGCGCTCCGCACACGAGAACCCGGTGCAGACCACCATCATCATGGACAAGTACGATGTCGACGGCTACAGCTACGACTACCGTGGCAACAGCCGGGCGTCGATCATCAACTACGGTATCGACCCGACCAACCCCAATGGCTGGGAACTGGCCGAGATCCGCCTGCGCCCGCAGTACGTGGACAACGATTTCGATACCGCCGAGGTCAACTTCAACTGGAATCTCAGCCCTGGCTTCCGCCTGAAGGGCGGCGTGCTGGCCAAGGATTACACCTTCAGCACGCTGGAACTGCGCCGCAGCAGTGAAGGCGCAGTACCGCTGCTCGCCGACGGCAGGCGCATCGTGCCCGCCGAACTCACCAGCCAGGCCGGCCTGAAGGGCATCAACGGCTCGCCCTCGAACTGGGTGGTGCCGAACCTGGATGCGATCGCCGATCTGCTGGACATCTACAGCAACACCGGTACCTTCGCCCTTGCCCCGCGTGCGAACAACAGCCGCAGCGTCGAAGAGAAGGACCGCGGCGTCTGGCTGATGGGTGAGTTCTCCACCGACCTCGGCTCCATCCCGCTGTCGGGCAACTTCGGCGTGCGCTACGTGCAGACCGAGCAGACCTCCAGCGGCGCAGCCACGGTCGGCGGCGTGCTGGTGGATGCCACCACCAACCGCAAGTACAACGACACCCTGCCCTCGTTCAACCTGGTGGCGGAGATCACCCCGGACTTCCTGATCCGCCTTGGCGCGGCCAAGGTGATGAGCCGCCCGGGCCTGGGCAACCTGACCCCGGGCGTTACCGTGGCCGTAGCCGGCGGCGCGCGCACCGTAGCCGGCGGCAACCCCAACCTCGATCCGTTCCGCGCCACCAACGTCGACATGAGCTTCGAGTGGTACTTCGCCGAGGGTGCAATGGCCGGCATCGGCCTGTTCTACAAGGACATCGATTCGTTCGTGCAGACCACCCGCGAAGTGCGGCCGTATTCCAGCAGCGGCCTGCCGGCCAGCCTGCTCGACGGCACCGGCGCATCGGTCAACGACGACTTCACCTTCAGCATCCCGCTCAACACACCCGGCGGCGAGCTGTATGGCGTGGAAGCCAACTACACCCAGCCCTTCACCTTCCTGCCCGGCAAGTGGTCGAACCTGGGCGTGCAGCTGAACTACACCTGGGTCGATACCAGCATCCAGTACGTCAACGGCACCGGCGTGGCGGTGATGAAGAACCAGCTGACCGGCACCTCGAAGAATGCGTGGAACGCCACGCTGTTCTACGAAGGCGATGCCTGGTCGGGACGTGTCTCGGCCACCAACCGCAGTGACTACCTCACCCAGGCGCCCGGCCAGGAAACCGGCTTCAACCTGGACGGCTACCACGGCATGACCGGCACCACCGTGCTCGATGCCTCCATCCGCTACCGCATCAGCGAACAGCTGGAGCTGAGCCTGGAAGGCATCAACCTGACCAACGAGGCGTCCGATGAGTGGGTCTACTCGCCCACCACCGGCGAGCTGCCGCTGCAGTACACCGAAACCGGCCGCCAGTTCCTGCTGGGCGTGCGCTACAAGTTCTGACCGCTGACGCGGCGGCGTGCAGTCACGCCGCCGCACTTGGAGTGCAACGAAGAAACGCCGCTGCGGCTGCTGCGGCGCAAGATGCCGCGCGCCATGTGCTTTGTTACGTTCACGCATGACCCGCGGTGTCAGCAAGTCGTTGCACCTGTGTCGTACCGGAGGAGGCCGGTACGCACGCTGGAACGCCTTAGCAACGCTTGAGGACACCCTGGGAGGGGATTTCAGATGGATTCGTCGCTCGCGCTTCACCGCGGCCGCGCGCCGCTCACCGTGCTTGCCCTGTCGATCGGACTGGTGCTGAGCCACGCCGCGCATGCACAACAGACCCCGGAAGCGGCTGCGGCCGCACCCGATGCGGTCGACCTGGACAAGGTGGAAGTCAAGGCCACCTACCGCGAAAGCCTGCAGCAGTCGCTGGACGAAAAGCGCTACAGCGTCGAGCAGGTCGATGCGATCTACGCCGAGGACATCGGCAAGTTTCCCGATCTGAACCTGGCCGAATCGATGCAGCGCATCGCCGGTGTCTCCATCGACCGCGAAGGCGGCGAAGGCCAGCAGATTTCCGTACGCGGCCTGGGTTCGGATTTCACCCGCGTACGCATCAACGGCCTGGAAGCGCTGTCCACCGCAGGCAGCGGCACCACCGGCGTCAACCGCAGCCGCGGCTTCGACTTCAACACCTTCGCCTCCGAGCTGTTCAGCCGGGTCAAGGTCAACAAGACCCAGTCGGCGCAGATCGATGAAGGCTCGCTGGGCGCCACCGTCGACCTGCGCGCATCGCGGCCGTTCGATTTCGAAGGCTTCCAGGCCTCGCTCAACGGCCAGTACGGCTACAACGAACTGTCGCGCTCGAAAGACCCGCGCGTGTCTGCGCTGCTGAGCAACACCTGGGCCGATGGCCGCTTCGGTGCGCTGATGTCGGTGGCGTGGAGCAAGCGCACGATCTTCGAGGAAGGCTACAACCCGGTGCGCTGGGAGCACGGCAACTACCGCAATTCCAACCAGGCCACCGCCGCCAACAACGGCACCTACGGCTTCTGCAGCCCGGCCGGCTACGACCCGCAGACGCCGCGCAACCCGGCCGCGAATGAAACCGCGCAGGGCGTCGGCAGTGCCGCCAACCAAGCGCGCAGCAATGGCTGGGGCAGCTACGGCATCGATGCCACCCACTGCGGCACCGGCATCGACCGCCCGGCGGCGACCGCCGAGAACATCGCCGCCTACGAGACGGCCACCAATGCGTGGATTCCGCGTTACCCACGCTACATCCGCACCGAACACGAGATCGAGCGGCTCGGTGTCACCGGCGCGCTGCAGTTCCGCTTCAGCCCGGACAGCCTGCTCAACCTCGACCTGATGTACTCCAAGCTGGACAAGGACCAGCGCGAGGATTCGATCGGCGCCAACCTGCACCGCACCGCGCAGTACGGCGGCAAGACCCAGATCGTGGTGCGTGAGGCGCAGGTGGATGCGCAGAACCGGCTGGTCTACGGCGTGTTCGACAACGTCGACTTCCGCACCGAATCGACCGCCATCGAGGAGAGCACCGAGTTCAAGCAGGCCAGCCTGAACTTCGAGCACCGCTTCAACGATGCGCTGCGCCTGGATGCGCTGGTTGGTCATTCCTCGTCCAGCTTCGAGCGGCCGGTGTTCTCCATGGTCAGCTTCGACAACAGCAACCTGGATGGCTTCGTGCTGGACATGCGCAACGGCGCCAGCATGCCATCGATGACCTTCCCCTTCGCGCTGGGCGATGCGGCCTCGTGGCAGTGGCTGGGCTACGGCACCGCGCCGGTGAATGCCAACGGCACTGCGCGTGGCGGCAACATCAGCGAAGTGCGCTTGAACCCGCAGTACGTGGACAACAGCTTCGACACCGCCAAGGTCGACCTGACCTTCAACGTGTCGCCCACCTTCACCCTGCGCGGCGGCCTGGCCTACAAGGACTACGGCATGCGCACGCAGGAGTACCGCAACATCAGCTACGGCCGCATGTCGCAGGCGCTGCCCGACGGCGTCGGCGTAGGTGACCTGTCCACCACGCTCGATGGCTTCGGCAAGGGCCTGGACGGCAGCACGCCGGGCAGCTGGCTGATCCCCGACTTCAACCGCATCGCCGAGCTGCTGGACATCTACTGCAACTGCAACACCGGCACCCTCGGCGGTGACTACCGCCTGGCCGGCGTCGGCCATTTCGGTGCATCGAACAACAACTTCGACGTGACCGAAAAGAGCTATGCCAGCTACCTGCAGCTGGACTTCAACACCGAGCTGTGGGACCGGCCGTTCCGCGGCAACCTCGGCCTGCGTTACGTGCGCACCGAGATCGACGCCAGTGGCTACGCGCCGTGCCAGGCGGCCAGCAGCAGTGACCTGTCGGCAGCCTGCGAACCCTTCCTGGGCGTGGCCAGCGCCACCGCCGATGCCGGCGAGCGCCTGCTGGTGGCCACCACCGTCGGCCATCGCTACGACGACTGGCTGCCCTCGCTGAACCTGGCCTGGGACCTGACCGACAGCGTGGTGCTGCGCTTCGGTGCGGCCAAGACGATGGCCCGGCCAACCCTGTCCAACCTGTCGCCCAGCGTCAGCGGTGGCCCGACCAGCTTCCTCGACGAGGACCGCTACTACTCGATCAACCTGGGCAACCCGAAGCTGGATCCGTTCCGCTCCACCAACTACGACCTGAGCGCGGAGTGGTACTTCCAGGAAGGCGCCCTGCTGTCGGCGGCGGTGTTCTACAAGGACATCGAAACCTACGTGCAGCGCACCCGCCTGCTGACCACCTGGGGTGACATGGGTTACTCGCTGGACCTGCTGCCGGCCGGCTTCAGCCCGAACACGCTGTTCAACGTGCAGAGCTACTTCAACACCCCGGGCGGTCCATTGAAGGGCTTTGAGCTGACCTACCAGCAGCCCTTCACCTTCCTGCCCGGCTTCTGGAAGAACTTCGGCGTGCAGCTGAACTACACCCACGTCGATTCGAAGATCAAATACCTCTTCAGCTCCGGCAGTGGCGACACCATCGTCACCACCTACACCGAGAACGACCTGCTGAACCTGTCGCCCAACTCGTACAACGCCACCGTGTACTACGACGACGGCCGCTTCAGCGCGCGCGTTTCCACCAGCTACCGCGATGCCTACATCAACCAGATCCTGACCCAGGAAAACGTCTGGGACCTGGACGGCAACCCGTACGCCACCGCCGACGTCACCGGCAAGTACAGCGTCAAGAACGTGGATTTCAACATGTCCTGGAAGTTCAACAAGCAGCTGACCGTCAGCTTCGAGGCGATCAACCTGCTGGACAGTGCCGACGAACGCTACGTCGATTCGGCGCTGTCACTGCCCGACCGCTACACCCACACCGGGCGCCAGTACTACCTGGGGCTGCGCTACAAGTTCTGAGTGCACGCCCTGCACCGCCGTACCGCACCGCCGCCATGCCGCTGCACCGTCGAATGCTGCTGAAAGGAAGGTTCCATGCACCGTACCGCTTCTGTCCTGCCCCGCCCGCGCCGTCGCCTGCTGGTGGCCGCGCTGTCGCTGGCCACTGCGCTGCCCGCGTTGGCCGCACCGTCGCCGACGCTGCTGTTCCACGTCGATGCCAACCAGGGGCTGACCGCCGTGACGGCGCAGGGCGAAGCGGTGCCGAACTTCCGCGACAAGGCGGCGGTGGTTGCTGACGGGGCACGCGGCAAGGCCATCCAGTGGGAAGACGACGGCGTGCTGGCCTGGGATGCACCGGGCAACATCCTGGCCCAGCGCGGCACCCTGGCGTTTGACTGGCGCCCCCGCTACGCGGTGGGCGAAGCACCGTTCGTGATCTTCCGCGTCGGCTATGCCGACCACAGCAGCTGGGACATGGCCTGGCTGCGCATCGACTGGAACGGCCACGGCTTCGATGCCTTCGTCACCGATGCCAACCTGGCACGCACCCGTGTGTCGTTCCGCATGGACACGCCGCCGCGGCCGGAGCAGTGGCTGCACCTTGCCTTTGCCTGGGACGAGGACCAGGGCGTGCGCCTGTTCGTCGATGGCCGCGAAGTGGCGCGTGCGCAGGCGACCGGTGACTACGACGCGGCGCTGGACCAGCTCGGCCTGGCCGGGCGGGTGATGGCGCCCTACCAGGTGCAGAGCCGCTACAACTTCCTGCGTGGCAGCGATTTGCAGCACATCCGCGTGTACGACCGCATGCTCGACGCCCCCGCCGTGCAGGCACTGGCAGGCGGCAAGGCGCCGGCCAGCGCGGTGGCGCCGGCCAGCGACGAGCGCGCATGGCGCCATCGCTTCGGCTGGGAAGGTGCGGCACCGCCGGCACTGGCGTCGGCCGGCACGCGCATCCGCAAGATCGAGTTCGCCGATACGCGCGACCACAAGGCGTGGATGTGGAAGGCCACCGACGGCATCGCTGAAACCACCTGGCCGGGCGTCTACAACCGCTCGCGCCTGCCCGGCCGCAACGACTACTTCCAGCTGCCGGACTGGAACACCTACGTGGAAAGCGGCCAGCACCTGGACCTGACCCTGCCGGCCGGCGAGACGGTGAACCGCATGGAGATCCGCGGTGCGGCCTTCGGCAGCCTGGCGCATGGGCCCGACGCCGAACATGCCACCGAGGTGCTGGCCACGCGCCCGCGCGGCGTGGTGCGCAGCGTGCAGGACATTCCCGCGCAGCAGGGCGGCGTGCTGCGTTTCAGCAACGTCGAACAGGAAACCCCCATCCAGGAAATCTGGGCCTACAACGTGAGCGAGGGCGCCGAGCCGGAAGGCACGGTCAAGCAGACCTACGTGATCGACAGCCAGGCCCTGCCCGATTACACCAACCTCGATGCGCTGCGGCACTACATCGATGGCCGCTTCCCGGCCGCCGAACGCAGCACGGTGATGGCCCTGCCCAAAGGCGCGGGTTCGCGTCGCCGTGGTGCCGACAGCCTGCCGACGCAGCCGCGGCCGATCGTGCACGTGCTGATCCCCTCGGGCGTCGGTGACGCGCCGGCCAACCAGCCGTTGATCCGCAGCTGGGCCTACAGCTGGGAGAACATGCACGACGGCCTGGACGGCGTGGCCATCGACCTTCCCGCGCTGGACCTGCCGGCCACCCACGACGGCCTGATCCCGCTGAACATCCGCGTCAAGGATCCGATCTGGCCGGCACGCGACATGATCGATGTCTCGGTGTCGGTGCAGCCGGGGCAGAAGCGCACGCTGTGGCTGGACCTGCGCGACCGCATCCTCACCCCCGACAGCCTGTGGCTGAGCATCGCCTCGGCCGCGCCGGGCTTCGATGCCGCCGCGGTGGACGGCG
This sequence comes from Stenotrophomonas sp. SPM, assembly GCF_003105135.1. Taxonomy (NCBI): domain Bacteria; kingdom Pseudomonadati; phylum Pseudomonadota; class Gammaproteobacteria; order Lysobacterales; family Lysobacteraceae; genus Stenotrophomonas; species Stenotrophomonas sp. SPM. The sequence continues at coordinate 35,184 of NZ_QETL01000027.1, forward strand.
CGCAGATCCGCCTGGTGTTCAAGCCGCGCGCCGAAGCGCTGAAGGAACACGTAGCCGACCGCTTCAACCAGGTGCGCGACAACTGGGGCTTCCTGGTCGAGGAACACACCACCTCCAAGCGCCAGCGCCTGTATGCGCGCGTGTATGCCGACCTCAGCGACCTGCTGCGGGTGGACCCGGACCACGAGCTCGGCCGCCTGTACTGGAACTACATCAGCTACAACAGCCAGGGCCGCCCGCCCTACACCGCACCGGCCGTGCCCAAGGGCGTGCCGGCGTGGGCGTTCAACCAGGTGCAGGACCTGGCCCAGGTACGCCAGTTCGTCGACTGGTGGATCGACGAGCGGCAGGTGGCCTACGGCGATTTCGGCGGCGGCATTTCCGATGATTCCGACCTGACCCAGCAGTGGCCGGGCCTGGCGCTGATGGGCGTGCAGCCGGATCGCCTGAACGCCTCGCTGACCGCGCTGTCCGATGCGGTGTACCGCAATGGCATGTTCAGCAATGGCCTGAGCACGATCGAGACCGACGAACTGCATTCCTACGAGGAAGGCATCAACACCAACAGCGCCATGCTCTACCTCAACTGGGGCGATCCGTTGACCGTGGAGCGCCTGATGGAAACGGTGAAGGCGTTCGACGAGCGCATCATCCTTCGTAATCCGCAGGGCAATCTGCTGTTCTCCAGCAACTGGTTCGGTGGCAACAAGGTCTACCGCGAGCCGAACTGGCAGTGGCAGAAGCCCTATTCGTTCCCGGTGCTGCACCCGGCGTTCCTGCTCGGCCAGTACAACGCCGATCCGACCGGCCGCAAACTGGTGATCGGTTTGGCCGATGGCTACCTGGCCCACGCGGGCACTGACGAGAAGGGCCGCTTCACCCTGCCCAACGAGATCAACTGGGCCACCGGTGCCACCCGCGGCGGCGAGTTGAACAATGGCTCCGGCGGCGGCGACACCATGCACACGTTCTGGGCCGCGTGGCGCTGGACCGGCGATGCGAAGTACCTGCAGGCGCTGGACTACCGCGTGGCCCGTGGCGGGCCGGGCGCGCTGGCCAACCTCGGCGAGAACTACGTCGAAGTCCTGGGCCGGCAGCAGGACTGGTACCCGAAGCTCACCGCCGAGGCCGACGCCGGCAAGACTGGCTTCGCCAGCCTGATGGCCTGGCAGGCCAGCGGCGATACGAAATACATCGACGCGCTGCACGCTGACGGCCTGCAGGCCAAGGTGCAGCGCGCCTACATGAACACCGAGGGCCACTGGTGGTCCGACCGCGTGGAAGCGCCCAGCGAGTTCCTGCAACGCGCGCGCCTGGGCGGCATCGCACTGAAGCGCAACCAGAGCTGGCCCGGCCACACGGTCAGCTGGCGCTTCGACCGCGACGGTGCCGCCGAGCAGGTTGCCCTGCTGGTGCACGCGCCCTCGCGCGAACGCTTCACCGTGACCAGCCATAACCTGGGCACGCGCACCATCGCCGCCGAGATGACCGGCTGGAACGTGGCCAGCGGCACCTGGCGCGTGCGTAGCGGCGTGGACGCCGATGGTGATGGCCGCATCGACGGTACCGCCGCCGAACGCACCGTGCAGCTGGAAACCAGCGCCTCGGTACCGATGCAGTTCCGCCCGGGCCGCACCGAGGTGTTCGAGTTCGAGCGGATCAGCGCCGGCACGCCGGTGGAGACCCGCGCGGATCTCGGCATCGGCCGTGGCGATGTGCGCGTGGATGGCCGCCAGGTGCATGTGACCGTGCACAGCCTGGGTCATGCCGGCAGCGGAATGGGCGTGGCGGTGCTGGAGGATGCGCGGGGTCGCGAGATCGCACGTACCGAGGTGCCGGCCATGGCCGCGCCGGTGGACCTGCAGCCGAAGACGGTGGTGGTGTCGCTGCCCCTGCCGGCGGGTGACCGCAGTGGCCTGCGCGTGCGCGTGGCGCTGGCCGATGGTGGCGAGGAAGTGACCCGGTTGAACAACGTGGCCGACGTGCCGCGTTGATGGGAGGCGGAGCCGCCGGGCCTGGCCCGGCGCCACCGTGATTCAGCGCGACGGAGGTGGGTAGCGCCGGGCCATGCCCGGCGGGACGCGGTCAGGCCGCGTCGGTCTCCATCATCTTCACCCGGCGCTGGTACCAGCCATCGTCGAGCGGATCGAACACGGCGCTGCGTTCCATCACGCCCTGGTAAACATGCACCGACACCGCCACGTCGGTATCGCTGGCGTTGCGCAGCGTGTGGTACTCGTGCGGCGGGATCAGGCTGCCGGCGCTGCCGCGGTAGCCGTACAGGGCTTTCTGCGCGGCGAAGCGGTGGCGGTCGCCCTGCCGTTCCAGCAGCGCATGGGGGGTGACGATCAGCTCGCCCTGCCAGACCCCTTCCACGCACCACATTGCATCGTGGTCGTGCAGCGGCGTGCCCTGCCCCGGGCCCCAGCACATGGCGATGACGCTGTAGCCCAGGGTTGGGCTGCGGTGCAGTTCGCGGCGTGCGTAGTGGCCGTCCACCGGGCGGCGCACGCATGGCGGCAGTTCGATGAGCGGATCGATGATGGCCTCGCGCAGCACTTTCTGCAGTGCGTGGGTGATCAGCGCCGGATCCGCCAGGCAGACCGCGCCGTCGACGGCCGCCAGCAGGCGATCCCGGCCCATGAACGGCAGTGGTGTGAACGTCGCTCCCATGTCGGCCAGTCTAGGCGAGCCGGGTTAACAGAATGTTTTCAGAGCTTCATCTTTTTCAGATGGTGCGAATTGAGGAGACGTTAGGCGCAGATCGCTGCATTTTAGTGGCGTTGGCCGCATCATGGCAGCAGCAGTATGCGCAGCTCCGGTACCTCGCGCGCCAGTTCCGTGGCCACCAGGGTGGCGAACACCCGCGCGCCCTCGTCGCCCAGGTGGGTGTAATCGAAGGCCTGTTTGGCCTGCCCCATCGGTTCCAGCGCGGCGTTCTGCACCGTCGCCGGCGCGCCGGCCAGGGCCGGGCTGGCGCCGACCGTGGTGCCGCCCAGGGCGCTGGCCACCTGCGCCTGCGTAGCGGGTGCCTGCGCAAGCCGCATCGCCGCCACCGGCCCCAGCGCCTGCACCAGGGCGCGGCCGCGGCCATGCAGATCGACCAGCGGCACCTGCAGTTCGCGCGCCACCGCACGCACGCTGTCGGCCCACGGTGCGAGGTCGTCCACCAGCACGCCATCGACGAACTGGCGGCGGGTCAGCGGGGTCAGCAGCACCGGTTTGGCGCCGGCCGCGCGCACCTGCTGCACGTAGCGGCGCAGGTTGTCGGGAAACTCATGCTGCAGGTCGGTCGAGCGCCCCGGCTTGCCCGGCTGGTCGTTGTGGCCGAACTGGATCAGCACCCAGGTCGCGGCGTAGCCCGGCGTGCGCATCTCCGCCTCGACCAGCGCCCATGAGCCCTCGGCGCGATAGTTGTAGGTGCTGCGGCCACCGCGCGCCAGGTTCAGGCAGGCAGCGAACGAGGTCACGTGGTCGGCGCAGAAGGCCGGGCCCCAGCCGCCCTGCACGGCGGTGGTGGAATCGCCGACCAGCACGATCTTGCTGGCGCGGATCGGTGTGGGCGCGGGGCGGTCGCTGATCGACGGGTCGACGGCGGCGTGGGCCGCACCGGCCACGGCCAGGGCAAACAGGAAAGGCAGCAGGCGCATCTCAGGCAGTACCTCGTTGCAGGAAGGGGACGCGCTGGTAGAGCTCGCGCTCGCCACCGCGCGGGTCATCGGCGCCACGGCTGCGCACGTCGAACAGCATCGTGCGCCGCTGCGGCAGGGTGTACGGCGCCCAGTCCGCCAGCCCGGCGTGGTTGGGGTCGCCGTGGCGGGCGAAGGCGATCAGCGCGTCGCTCATGGTGCCCGCCAGCGCGCGTGCGTCTTCGCCACCGCCGGTGCGCGCCGTGGGCAGGCCGGCGTTGTCGAACACCAGCGGGATGTCCAGGGTGTGGAAGGCGCGCAGGCGTCCCTCTTCCACCGGCGAGGGCCAATCGAGCTGGTAGGACCAGGTCGGCGCTGCCGTGGCCGGCTGCCGCGCACGCGCTTCCAGCTCCTCCACCGCACCGCGCCAGGAGCGCCCGGCGGTGGTGGCGGCGAAGAACACCTCCGACGCCGTGTAGTGCGGATAGAGGCGGCGGTAGTGCTCGATCACCACCGACGGCAGCAGGTCGACGAACTGCTGTTTCTGCAGCTGCGCCGGCAGGGTGTTCCAGTCCAGCGCGAAGTTGCCCGGGTCGTTGCCGAGGAAGGCGCGGGTTTCATCGTGGGTGTTGCCGATCACCATCGGGATGCCGGCCGACTGTGCCGGTGCCTGTGGCCAGAACGGATGCGCCGGCAGCACCACCTCGTCCAGCACCGGCCCGAAATACAGCGTGGTGTCTTCCACCCGCGACGGATCGCGGGCTCGGGTGGCTGCCAGCAGGTCAGCCGCCGGCAGGCGCAGCAGCGCCGCCAGGTCCGGCGCGTGCACCGCCTCCATCGCCACCGCCGCGCGCTGTGCGGCCGCGCGCGGACCGGCGGCGGTGACCTGCTGGCCGCTCATGGTCCACGCCCGCTGGAACAGGCCGCGTGCGGCCGGCATCGCCATCAGCGTGGCGATCTTGGCGCCGCCGCCGGACTGGCCGAACACGGTGATGTTGCCGGGGTCGCCACCGAACGTCGTAGCGTGCTCGCGCACCCACTGCAACGCCTGCACCAGGTCCAGCTGGCCGACATTGCCGGACGCGGCGTAGCGTGGGTCGCCCAGCGCGCCCCGGTACAGGTAGCCGAAGGTGTTCAGGCGATGGTTGAGGGTGACCACCACCCCGTCGCCGCGCCGGCACAGCGCGCTGCCGTCGTACAGCGGGTCGCTGCCGGAGCCGTTGTTGAAGCCGCCCCCGTGGATGTAGACCAGCACTGGCCGCCGCGCGCGCGCATCCAGCGCCGGCGTCCACACGTTGAGGAACAGGCAGTCCTCGCTGCCGGGGCCTTCGGCGCCCCCCTGCGGTGCTGCCGCGCCGTACTCCAGCGCGTCGGCGATGCCGCGCCACGCCACCTCGGGCCGGGGTGGCTGGAAGCGGTAGGTGGCCGTGTCCGCGCCGTAGCGCAGGCCGCGGAACACCAGCACGCCCTGTTCGCGCTGGCCGCGCACCCGGCCGCCACGCACCCGTGCCAGCACCTGGGTGTCACCGCACGGGCCGGGCGCCGCCAGCGCCGATGGCAGTGCCGCCACGGTGGCCGTGGCCAGTGCCCAGCGCGCGCTGTCGCGCAGGAAACGGCGGCGCTGCAGATCGTTCGGCGCGGTGTTCATCGGCTACCCCGGGGTCGGATCCCCTCGCCAGAGGAGAGGGGATCTGACCCCACCCCCGTCTCACCCGCAGCCGCCAGCCACGCCTCCGCCAGCAGTGGCCATACCGCCAGCGTCGACCCCGCCGGCATGCGCATCCCGAAACCATGGCCACCGTGGGCGAACAGATGCAGCTCGTGCTCGACCCCGGCCGTGGCCAGTGCCGCAGCCATCAGCTCGCTGTTGTGCACGCTCACCACGCGGTCGTCGTTGGCATGCACCAGCAGGGTCGGCGGCATGTCCGCGCGCACCTGCTGCTGCATCGAATACTGCGCGGCCAGCGTCGTATCGCGGTGCTCGCCGAGCAGGCGCCCGCGCGAGCCGCTGTGCGCATGTGCACCCATGTCGATGACCGGATAGACCAGCACCGCGCGGGCCGGGCGCGCGCTCAGCCGGTCGATGGCATCGCGTGCCGGGTACACCGCGGCATCGAAGCCGGTGGCCAGCCGCGCAGCGACGTGGCCGCCGGCGGAAAAACCCATCACCGAGACGCTGCCGGCATCCAGACCGCGCCGCGCGGCCTGCTCGCGCACCACCCGCAGCGCGCGCTGCGCATCGGCCAGCGCGGCC
>NZ_QETL01000028.1:0-40625 GCF_003105135.1 Stenotrophomonas sp. SPM
TGGGCGTCGAGGAGCGAGATTATGGGGTGTTGTTACCGAGGTGTCAACACTTCTCGAAAACAATCTCGCGATGGGGTCAGAGCCTTTTCCGTTGGAAAGGGATCCGACCCTGCTGCTGGATCGCAGGCAAAAAAAATCCCCGCCGAAGCGAGGAGTTTTTTCGTTGGTGCCCAGGAGAGGACTCGAACCTCCACGGTTTTACCCGCTAGTACCTGAAACTAGTGCGTCTACCAATTCCGCCACCTGGGCGTTCCAGAGACGCAATTGTGAAGATGAATCCGCAGGCTGTCAACGATTTCCAACAAATATTTCACGCGGCACTTCCAAGGCCGCTCTGACCCGCTCTGCACGTCTGCAACGGCTACCATGTAGGGCGATGACTACCAAAAAACCAAGCAAGGGCGGGAGCAAGTCCCGCAGCCAGGCCCCGACCAAGGGCGCCAAGGCGGGCGCAGCCCGCACCACCAAGCCGGGCAAGCCGCTGCCGGGCTGGTTCCCCGAATCGAATGAAGGCGGTGCACCGCCGCGCGGCCGCAAGGGCCGCGGCGTAGATGCCGCCGCACCGGGCCCGGCCCCGGGCCGCAAGCTGCCGCCGACCGGCAAGGTGATCGACGATCCCTATGCCGCCCGCGAAGCCGAGAAGTACGAACAGCCCATCGCCAGCCGCGAGGCCATCCTGGCCCTGCTGGAGCGCTGCGACGGGCCGCAGACCGCGGAGGAACTGGGCGCGCGCCTGGGCCTGACCGCGGCCGACCGTGCCGAGGCACTGTCGCGCCGGCTCGGCGCCATGGTCCGTGACGGCCAGCTGGTGCAGAACCGCCGCGGCGGCTTCGCGCCGATCCAGACCCTGAACCTGGTCACCGGCGTGGTGATCGCCAACCCGGAAGGGTTCGGCTTCCTGCGCCCGGTCGAGGGCGGCGACGATCTGTTCCTGCCGCCCTATGAAATGCGCAAGGTGATGCACGGCGACAAGGTGCTGGCCCGCGTGACCGGCATCGACCACCGTGGACGCCGCGAAGGCAGCATCGCCCGCGTGCTCGAGCGCGGTATGACCCGCCTGATCGGTCGCTTCAGCATTGAAATGGGCATCAATTACGTGGTGCCCGATGACAAGCGCATCCAGCGCAACGTACAGGTACCGCCGGACCAGACCGGTGGCGCGCGCGATGGCCAGCTGGTGGTCTGCGAACTGACCCAGGCACCGGACAGCCGCCGCCCGCCGATCGGCCGCATCATCGCCGTGCTCGGCGACAAGCTGACCGCTTCGCTGGTGGTGGAGACCGCCATCCACGGCCACGAACTGCCGTTCGAGTTCCCGCAGGAAGTGCTGGATGAAGCCGCCTCGGTGCCGATGGTGGTCGAGCCGGCGATGATCGGCGACCGCGTCGACCTGCGCAGCACGCCGCTGGTGACCATCGACGGTGAAGATGCCAAGGACTTCGACGACGCGGTCTACTGCGAACCGAATGCCGATGGCTTCCGCCTGGTGGTGGCCATTGCCGATGTCTCCAACTACGTGCGCCCCGGCACGCCGCTGGACGAGGAAGCGCAGAAGCGCGCCACGTCGGTGTACTTCCCGGGCTTCGTGGTGCCGATGCTGCCGGAGACCCTGTCCAACGGCATCTGCTCGCTGATGCCCAAGGTCGATCGCATGTGCTTCGTCTGCGACATGCAGATCGACCGCGACGGTGTGGTCAGCCATTCGCGCTTCTACGAGGCAGTGATGAACTCGCACGCGCGCCTCACCTACACCCAGGTGTGGAAGGCGGTGGGCGAGGACGATGCCGATACCAAGGCCTGGATGGGCCCGCTGCTGCCGCAGGTGCAGCGCCTGCACCAGCTGTACAAGGTGCTGTCCAAGGCGCGTGCCAAGCGCGGCGCCATCGAGTTTGAAAGCAGCGAAGTGCGCTTCGTGCTGGACAACCGTGGCGAAGTCACCCAGGCCGGCATGCTGGTGCGCAACGATGCGCACAAGCTGATCGAGGAATGCATGATCGCGGCCAACGTGGAGGCGGCCAAGTACCTGCTGTCGCGCCATGTGCCGGCCCCGTACCGCGTCCACGAGAAGCCGCCGGAGACCAAGTTCGCCGACCTGCTGGAATTCCTCAAGGAGTTCAAGCTGAGCCTGCCGCCGTGGTCGAAGGTGCGCCCGGGCGACTACACCAAGCTGCTGAAGAAGATCCGCGACCGTCCCGATGCCACGCTGCTGGAATCGGTGCTGCTGCGCAGCCAGAGCCTGGCGGTGTACAGCCCGGACAACAATGGTCACTTCGGCCTCGCCCTGGAGGCGTACGCGCACTTCACCTCGCCGATCCGTCGTTATCCCGACCTGCTGGTACACCGTGCGATCAAGCACGCGCTGTCCGGCAAGCCGCTGGACAAGTTCACCTACAACGCCCGCGAGATGGCCGCGCTGGCGCTGCAGTGTTCCGAGCGCGAGCGTCGTGCCGACGAGGCCGAGCGCGAGGTCGACGAGCGCTACCGCGCGGCGTGGATGGAAAAGCACGTGGGCGGCCAGTTCGACGGCGTGATCAGCGGCGTGACCAGCTTCGGTCTGTTCGTGGAGCTGGATGATTCCAAGGTGCAGGGCCTGGTCCATGTGACCCAGCTGCCGCAGGACTATTACAAGTTCGACGCCACCCGGAAGACGCTGACCGGCGAACGCCGCGGCAGCAGCTACCGGTTGGGCGACCGCGTGCGCATTCTGGTGCTGAAGGCCAGCATGGAAGAGCGCAAGATCGACTTCCGCCTGGTCGAGCACAAGGGTGAGGACGAGGGTGATGGCCTGCCGCCGCTGCCCGAACGCGGCAAGCCGGCCAAGCGCACGAAAAAGCAGTATTGAAAGGCGTGCCGACCAACGGTCGGCACCCCACCTTGCCCGGTAGGTGCCAACCGTTGGTTGGCACATTCCTCACCCGGTAGGTGCCAACCTTGGTTGGCACGACGTTCCGGAGGAACCCAGCATGCAAGGCCAACCCGAGTACCGCGGCGGCTGCCAGTGCGGCGCCATCCGCTTCGAGGCGCGCGGCGCCCTCACCGACAGCTCGATCTGCCACTGCCGGATGTGCCAGAAGGCCTTCGGCGCCTACTACGCGCCACTGGTCTCGGTGCGCGGCGCGCAGTTCAGCTGGACCCGCGGCCAGCCGCGCTATTTCCAGTCCTCCAACGTGGTCCGCCGTGGCTTCTGCGGCGACTGCGGCACCCCGCTGACCTACGAGGCCCCGGACGGCATGGCCGTGGCCGCCGGCGCCTTCGACGCACCCGAGCGCCTGCCGCCGACCCTGCAGTACGGCATGGAGCGCAAGCTGCCCTTCGTGGATGGCCTGGGCCTGTTGCCCGGCAGCCGCACCGAGGAGGACGTGACCGCCCTGGAATTCCTGGCCACGATCGTGTCCCACCAGCACCCTGACCACGACACCCCGCACTGGCCGCCGCGCACCCGTTGAGGTTTGTGTAGAGCCGAGCCCACGCTCGGCTGCCTTGAAGCGCGGCCGCCGCCGATGCTCTACCATAGCCACCCCCTTTCCGGTTCGGCCCCCGCATGAGCAAGAACAGCCAGTGGATCGTCGGCGTCAACGCCGTCGCCTCCTCCATCGAGAACGACGCCGACAACGTCCGCGAAGTGCTGGTCGAGGCCGGTGCGAAGAACCCGCGCCTGGTCGAAATCGAGGAAAACGCCCGCCGCAAGGGCATCGACGTGCGCAAGGTCAACAGCCAGGCGCTGGACGGTGTCGGCGGTTCGGTGCGTCATCAGGGTGTGGCCGCGCGCTATGCCGCAGCCCGCACCTACAGCGAGAACGAGCTGGAAGGCCTGGTCACCGCTGCCGAGGGCAAGGCCCTGCTGCTGGTGCTGGACGAGGTGCAGGACCCGCACAACCTGGGCGCCTGCCTGCGCTCGGCTGCGGCAGCCGGTGCTACCGCGGTGATCATTCCCAAGGACAAGTCGGCCACGGTCAATGCCACGGTGCGCAAGACCTCGGCCGGTGCCGCCGATCTCATCCCGGTGGTGGCGGTGACCAACCTGTCGCGCTGCCTGAAGGACCTGCAGAAGCAGGGCGTGTGGATCTACGGCTTGGCAGGTGAAGCCACCGCGTCGCTGTACCAGCTGGACCTGAAGGGCAACATCGCCCTGGTGCTGGGCGGCGAAGCCGACGGTTTGCGCCGCCTGACCCGCGAGAACTGCGATGGCCTGGTCAAGATCCCGATGCCGGGCGAGATCGAGAGCCTGAACGTCTCCGTCGCCGCAGGCGTCAGCCTGTTCGAGGCCGTGCGCCAGCGCGGTTGATCGGCTGACGGTTTTGTAGAGCCGAGCCCATGCTCGGCTGCTTCCTGATCGGGACGACGCGGCCGCGCGGCCTGCGACAGCCGAGCATGGGCTCGGCTCTACGGAAGTCGCGTGTCGACCAAGGTCGACACCTGCCAGAGCGGTGCACCCCGCCATCCCATGGAGCCTTACCCCGCGCTGCCGCCCAGCGCCTTGAACAGGGTCACGTCGTTGTTCAGCTGGCTCTGCCGCACGCGCGCCAGTGACAGCTCGGCATCGCGCCGGGTCTGCTGTGCTTCCAGCCATGTACGCAGGTCCGTAGCACCCACCCGGTAGCGCACTTCCTGCGCGCGCTCCACTTCCACGGCCTGGTCATACGATGCCTGCGAAGCGGCCACCTGGCGCGCCAGCTGCTCGCGCGCCGACAGCGCGTTGTCCACTTCCGAAAGTGCGGTGTACAGCGTCTTGCGGAAGTTAGTCGCGGCGATCTGGTAGCCGGTCCCGGCAATGTCGGTGTCCAGCTGCGCGCGCTGCAGGTTGAGGAAGGGCAGCGACAGGCCGGCGCCAAGTGTGGCCACCGGGTTGCGCAGCACATCCCCCAGCGAGGTCGCACTGGAGCCGAGGCTGCCGGTCAGGCTCAGTGCCGGGTAGTACTGGGTGGCGGTCACCTTGATCGTCTTCAGGCTGTTGCGCAGGCGCAGCTCGGCCGCGCGCAGGTCGGGGCGGCGGCCCAGCAGGTCGGCCGGCAGGCCTTCGTCGATGCCCGGGCTGCGGGCGGCCTGCAGGTCCTGCGGCTCATCCTGCTGCGGCCACGGCGTGCCATCCAGCAGCACCGTCAACGCGTTGCGGACTTCCACCCGCTGCTGTTCCAGCGCGCTCTGCGCCGAACGCTGCGATTCCAGGTTCTGCAGAGCCTGACGCACTTCCAGCCGCGATACCGCACCGGCGTCGAAGCGCGCCTGCACCAGGTCGCGGGTGCGCTCCAGGCGTTGCAGGTTGGCCTCGCCGCTGGCGATGGACTGGTTGAGGTAGGCCAGCGTCCAGTACTGGCTGATCGTGTCGCCGATCACCAGCAGGGCGGTGTTCTGCCGGTCCTCCTCGCTGGCCTGGGCTTCCCAGCGGGCGATGTCGCGCGCGGTGCGCAGGCGGCCCCACAGGTCCACCTCCCACGACAGCGACACGCCAGTGGAATAGCCGCGGCTCCAGTCGGCGGCCTGGTCGGTGGGACGGCTGCCGCTGGCGCTGACGCCGGACGAGGACGGCTGCGGCCACAGCGCGTTGCTGGCCAGGCCGGCCTGCAGGCGGGCGCGCTGCACGGCCAGGCCGGCGGCACCGAGGTCGCTGTTGGCGGCCAGGGCCTGCGCCACCAGGCGGTCCAGGCGCTCGTCACCGAAGCCGGTCCACCAGGTGTCCTGGCGGACGTCGCGGCCCGGGGTGTCCAGGCTGCTGCGCGGGTCATCGGCCGGCGCGTTGAGGGTGGCATCGCCACGGCCATAGGTCGCGGCCACGGCCGGGTCTTCGGTGGGGTAGCGGCCCACCGAGGCGCAGCCGGACAGGGCGAGCAGCACCGCGCCGACCAGCAGCAGGCGCGAAGGGGCAGGGGAGGTCAGTCGGGTCATCATTTTCATTCGCGGGCCAGGGCCTCCACCGGGTCGAGCTGGGCGGCATTGCGTGCCGGCAGGAATCCAAACGCCACGCCGATCAGGGTCGAGCAGGCAAACGCGGCGATGATCGAGGCAGTGGAGAACACCACCTGGAAATTACTGGAGAAGTGGCCGATCAGCACGCCCAGCAGCAGCGCAAGGCCGATGCCGAGCAGGCCGCCGATCAGGCATACCAGCACCGCTTCGATCAGGAACTGCTGGCGGATGTCGCTCTGCCGCGCACCCACAGCCATGCGCACGCCGATCTCGCGGGTCCGCTCGGTCACCGACACCAGCATGATGTTCATGACGCCGATGCCGCCGACCAGCAGGGCGATGGCGGCGATCGCGCCGATCAGCAGGGTCATCGTGCGCGTGGTCTGCTCGATGGTCTCGCGGATCTCGGCGCTGTTGCTGAGGAAGAAATCCTCGGTGCCGTGGCGCAGGGTCAGCAGCCGGGTGATGGCCTCCTGCGCGGCATCCATCGGTGTTTCATCGTTGACGCGCACGGTGATGCTGGAGACGTAGCTCTGCCCCAGCATGCGCGACATCACCGTGGTGTACGGCACGAACACGCCCAGGCTGGTGCTGCCACCGAAGCCGAAGCTCTGCTTCTTGGCTACACCGACCACGCGTACCGGCACGTTGCCCAGCAGGATCACCTGGCCGATCGGGTCGCTGTCGGGGAAGAACTGGGTCTTCGTGTTCTCGTCGATCACGCCTACCTGCGCCAGGCCGCGGATCGCGTCGATGTCGAAGAAGCTGCCGTCGAGCAGGGTCACACCCTTCACCCGGAAATACTGCTCGCCAACGCCGCTGATCTGCGCCGACGCAGACTGGTTGCGGTAGCGCGCGGTCACCGAGGCGGACACACTGGGCGTAGCGCTGTCCACGTAGCTCTGTTGCGACAGCGCATCTGCATCGGTGGCCTTCAGCGTCTGCACGCGCGCCGAGCGCATGTCACCGAAGCCACGGCCGGGGTAGACGTCGATGGTGTTGGTGCCCAGCGCGCTGATGTTCTGCAGGATCTGCTGCTGCGAGCCGTTGCCCAGCGCCACCACCGACACTACCGAGGCGATGCCGATGATGATGCCGAGCATGGTCAGGAAGGTGCGCAGGCGGTGGGCGTTCATCGCCAGCAGCGCCATCCGGAACGCTTCGGTGAAGCGATCGCGAGCCGCGCGCCAGCTGCTGCCATGGGCGACGTCGGCGCTGGGCTGGCGCTGCGCACGGTAGTCCGGCGCCTTCGGATTGGCGCGGTCGGCGATGATCTCGCCGTCGCGGATCTCGATGATGCGCTGGGCGTGCTCGGCCACGCTCATGTCGTGGGTGACGATGATGATGGTGTGGCCTTCGGCATGCAGCTCGCCGAGGATGGCCATAACTTCCTCACCGGATTTCGTGTCCAGCGCGCCGGTCGGTTCGTCGGCGAGGATCACCTCGCCGCCGTTCATCAGGGCGCGGGCGATCGACACGCGCTGCTGCTGGCCGCCGGACAGCTGGCCCGGCTTGTGGTGCATGCGGTCGTGCAGGCCCAGCCGCTGCAGCAGCTGCTCGGCGCGCGCGTTGCGGATCGGCCCGGGGCTGCCGGCATACACCGCCGGCACTTCCACGTTGCCACGCGCATCGAGGTCGCCCAGCAGGTGGTAGCGCTGGAAGATGAAACCGAAATGCCCGCGTCGCAGCTCGGCCAGCTCGTCCGGCTCCATCTTTCCGGTTTCGCGGCCGGCCACCTGGTAGCTGCCGCGCGTCGGGCGGTCCAGGCAGCCGAGGATGTTCATCAGCGTCGATTTGCCCGAGCCGGACTGGCCGACGATGGCCACCATCTCACCGGCATGGATGTCCAGGTTGACGTCGCGCAGCACGGCGATGACGTCCTCGCCGGCCGGGAACTCGCGGCGCAGGTCACGCAGGCGCAGCAGGGGCGCCGTCATGCTCATCGGCGCGGACCCATGCCACCGGGCGGGCCCATGCGCATCGCGCCGCCGCTGCGGTTGCCGGTGCCGCTGCTGGCGGCGGCCGCACCGCCTTCGCCGACCACCACGCGCTCGCCCTCCTTCAGCCCGGACAGGATCTGCGCGGAGGCACCGTTGTTGATGCCGACCTTGACCTTGCGCGGCTGCGGCTGGCCCTGTTCGTTGACCACGCGCACCACGCGCTCGCTGTCACGCGTCTTCGGGCCCAGCGCCACGGCCGGCACCAGCAGCGCGCCCTTGGCCTGCTGCAGCAGCACCGAGACCTGCGCGGTCATGTCGATGCGCAGGGTGCCATCGGGGTTTTCCACGTCGAACAGCGCGTTGTAGTAAACCGCGCTGCTGGAACTGGAGCTGGACGAGCTGCTGGAGCTGGACGAGCTTTCGTTGGCGATGGACGACGGCGCCGGATTGATCTGGCGCAGCGTGGCGTGGTACTTGCGGTCCGGATCGCCGAGGGTGGTGAAGTACACCGGCATGCCGGCCTTGATCTTGACCACGTCGGCCTCGGAGACCTCGGCATTGACGGTGACCACGTCCAGGCGCGCCAGCATGACGATGGTCGGCGCGGTCTGGTTGGCGTTCACCGTCCGGCCTTCCTCGGCCACCACCGCGACCACGGTGCCGTCCATCGGCGCGGTGATGCGGGTGTAGGCGAGGTTGGCGCGGGCGGTGCCCAGTTCGGTCTCGCGGCCCTTGATCTGCGCCTCGTACGACTGCAGCTGGGCGCGGGCGGTCTTCAGCGTGGCTTCGGCGGCATCGTATTCCTGCCGCGAGGTGGCCTCGGCGGCCAGCATTTCCTTCTGCCGGGCGAAGTCCAGCTCGGCCTGGCGCAGGCTGGCCTGCTGCACGGCGCGCTGGGCGATCACCTGGTCCAGCGAGGCCTGGGCGTTAAGCACCTGGTTCTGCTGGGTGGTGGCGTCGATCTCGGCGATCAGGTCGCCTTCCTTCACCGTATCGCCCAGCTGCACCTTCAGCGATTTGATCTGGCCCGAGGCCTGCGCACCGACGCTGACCAGCTTGTAGGCATCGATAACACCGGTGGCTTCCACCGTCTGTTCGATGTCGCCGCGGCTGACCGGGCTGGTGGCCAGGGCCGGGGCGGCGGGCTTGCGCAGCAGCCACCAGGCGCACGCGGCAGCAATGACGACAAGCAGGACAATCACGATCAGACGACCCCGGCGGGTCGCGGGCAACAGGCGGGAGATCACGTGCGGGCTTCACTCGGGCAGGCCGCCGCAGCGGCAATGGTGGGCATTGTGAAGATCGGGCGCAGGCGGGCTCAATGCTCGGGGTGTGTCTGTGTGTAACACTGTCGGCCGAAACGCGTAACTGCAGGTATCCGGCCCCGGCGTGGATACAGTGGTACGCACTGGACAGGATGCGGTTCAGCTCCCGACACGGGAAAATCGCGATATGGAGACTGAAAACCCGATGCATCGCCTGTTGATCGTCGACGACGACAATGACATCCGCACCCTGCTGGCCGAACAGCTCGGCCGCGCCGGCTACCTGGTCAGCACCGCGGCCGATGGCACCAGCATGCGCCAGCTGCTGGAGCGCGAGCACGTGGACCTGATCGTGCTGGACCTCAACCTGCCGCGTGAGGATGGCTTGACCCTGTGCCGTGATCTGCGCGCGCGCTCGAACACGCCGGTGATCATGCTGACCGCTCGTGCCGAGCCGATCGACCGCGTGCTGGGCCTGGAAATGGGCGCCGACGATTACCTGGCCAAGCCGTTCGAGCCGCGCGAGCTGTTGGCGCGCATCCGCAACGTGCTGCGCCGGACCGAGGCCCTGCCGGCCAACCTGGAGCCGCTGGCGGTGCGCCGCGCGCGCTTCTCACGCTGGATCTTCGATCTGGAACACCGCCACCTGGTCGACCCCGATGGCCGCGTGGTGGTGCTGTCCGGCGCCGAGTTCCGCCTGCTGCGGGTGTTCATCGCGCACGCCAACAAGGTGCTCTCGCGCGAACAGCTGGTGGCGCTCAGCAGCGGCCGCAACTACGAGGCGCAGGACCGCGCGATCGACCTGCAGGTCAGCCGGCTGCGCAACAAGCTGGCCGACGATGGCGGCCCCGATGGCCTGATCAAGACCGTGCGCAACGAAGGCTATGTACTGGCCTCGGCCGTCAACCTGGAATAAGCCGTGATGAAGCGCCTGCGCCACTTCCTGTCCTCGATGGTGGGGCGGCTGTTCGTGATCCTGCTGCTGGGCATGTCGGTGGCCGCGATCGGCGCGACCATGCTGGCCACGTCCAAGCGCCAGCAGGACTTCGAACGGCAGAACCTCAACCGCATCGCCGACCGCCTGCAGGGCTACGTCAACCTGCTCGACGGCAACCCGGAACTGCGTGACCGCCTGCTGGAAATGGGCGGGCCGAGCGTGCGCGCGCTGCAGCCCGGCGCTCGCCTGGGCCGCGTCGATACGGCGCTGATGGAAGTGCTCGATGACCGCCCCGGACCGGTGGCGCGCGCGCATGTGCACTTCACCTCGTTCCGCTCGTGCATCCCCAAGCTGCAGGAACTGCTGCCGCCGCCACCGCCGGGCCAGCGGCGCCCGCCACGTGAACGCGACCCGTCCTTCATCCCGCCCAAGTGCCGGGCCGTGGACGTGGTCCTCAGCGATGGCACCTCGCTGAAGCTGGCGCTGGATTCGCCGGCGGTGGCGCACAACGGCGTGCTGGCCGTAGACCCGCTGTTCCTGACCCTGCTGGTGCTGGCGATCGCCGTGCTGGCCTACATCGTTTCGCGCATGGCCAGCGCGCCGCTGCAGGAACTGGCCTCGGCAGCCGAGGAACTGGGCGACGACCTGCAGCGCGACCCGTTGCCCCTGCGCGGCCCGCGCGAAGTGCAGCGCGCCGCCGAGGCATTCAATGCCATGCAGCAGCGGCTGCAGCGGCACTTGGCCGAACGCACGCAGATGCTGGCGGCGATCACCCACGACCTGCAGACGCCGCTGACCCGGCTGCGCCTGCGCCTGGAAAACGTGACCGACGAGATCCTCCGCGAGCGCCTGATCGGCGACCTCGCAGCCATGCAGGCCCTGGTGCGAGAAGGCTTGGAGCTTGCCCGCAGCGCCGAGAGCGCCGAACAGCGCGCGGCCCTCGACCTGGATTCGCTGCTGGAGAGCATCGTCGAGGACACCGCCGAGGCGGGCGCCGACGTGGCCTTCGAAGGCGCCAGTGGCGCGGTGCTGATGCTGCGGCCGCTGGCGATGCACCGCCTGTTCTCCAACCTGGTGGACAACGCGGTGATGTATGCCGAGCGCGTGCGGGTGCGGGTGGAACGCAGCGGCGGTGGCATCACCGTGGTGGTGGCCGACGATGGCCCGGGGCTGGCCGATGACCAGCTCGAAGCGGTGTTCGATCCCTTCGTGCGGGTGGAAACCTCACGCTCGCGGCAGACCGGCGGCGCTGGCCTGGGCCTGACCATCGCCCGCGCGCTGGCCGAGAAGGACGGCGCCCGGCTGTGGCTGCGCAACCGCCCCGAGGGCGGACTGGAAGCGGTGGTGCAGTGGCCGGCGGGCAGCCCGGCGGCCGGGCGCTGAGTCGGGGGTCCGGATAGTTACGGTCAGAGCCCTCTGCGTGCGCAGAGGGATCCGGCCCCGGGTCGGATCCCTTCCGCCGCAGGCGTAAGGGCTCTGCCCCCGCCTCATACCCCGGCTTTCACGCCGCGGTGACGCCGAGGGGGGTGTTTGCCCTATCATTCGCCCCATCTCCCCACAGTTCCCGCGATGAGCCAGCCTGTTCACACCGGCGCGCGGCCCCGTACCGCCCGGTTGTTCCTGTTCCTGCCTGTTGCCATGCGCGGCAACCGCACCTGGCCGCTGCCGTTGCAGTAATGGGCGGTCAGGGGGCTGGCAGGCGCCTGGCGGGGCGCCACCCGGAACACCATGTTCGTCGCCTGTTGCGGCTCGGTGTGCTGTGGCTGTTGCTGCTGCTGGCGTCGCCGCTGACGGCCCAGACCGTCGCGCCACCGCTGCGCGATTACGCCATCGACGTGTGGACCTCGCGCAACGGCCTGCCGCACAACTCGCTGCGCGACATCGCCCAGACCCCCGAAGGCCACCTGTGGTTCGCCACCTGGGAAGGCCTGGTGCGCTACAACGGCCTGGATTTCACCGTGTTCGACCGCAGCACGCGGCCGGGCCTGCGCGACAACGGCATCGGCGCGCTGCTGGTGGACCGTCAGGGCGGGCTGTGGATCAGCGATTCGCGCGGCAACGTGACCTACCGCAGCAGCGCCGGCCAGTGGCGGGTCTGGGAACACCAGGCCAACACCCCGGAAGTGCTGATCCAGTCCATGCAGATGGACAGCCAAGGGCGCCTGTGGCTGCTGTACGAGGGCAAGGGCATCGCCTACCTGACCCCGGAATCCGGCATCGTCTACCAGCCGCCGCCGCCGGACCTGCCACTGGCGATGAGCTTCACCAAGCTGGTGGTCGATGCCCAGGACCGGGTCTGGATCGGCACCCTCGATGGCCTGGTGCTGCGCGACAACGATGGCGAGCTCAAGCGTGCGCCGGCCGAATGGGGCGTCGGCAAAGGCCTGACCTGGCCTTATCGAGCACCGGATGGCGCCCTGTGGATCGTGGCCGGCGAACGCCTGTACCGGGTCGAGGATGACCGCCTGGTGCGGGTCCACAGCCTGCCCGGCCAGCTGCACATGACCGCGATGCTGCAGGACCGCCACGGCGACATCTGGCTGGGCACCGAGAACCAGGGCCTGCTGCGCATCTCCAGCCACGGCCTGGAGCGCCTGCCGGCCGGTCTGAACCTGCCCGGCGGGCGGGTGGTGAGCCTGCGCGAGGACGCCGAGGGCAGCATCTGGGTCGGCGCCAACGGTGGCCTGTACCGCCTGCGCGAAACGCTGTTCAGCAGCTACACCGAGCGCGATGGCCTGAGCGGTGACTACGTGCGCACCGTGTTCGAGGACCGCGATCGCCGGCTGTGGGTGGGCAGCGCCAGCGGTCTGGACCTGCAGACCGCCGATGGCCGCTTCCGCGCGATGCCGCTGCACAACCGGGGTGGCAAGGCGGCGTCGGTGCTGAGCCTGGCCCAGGATCCCGGCGGCGACGTCTGGGTGGGCACCTTCGGCGACGGCGTCTACCGCCTGCGCGCCGATGGAAGCCTGCGCCACAACTACGATGCCGCCGATGGCATGCCGGGTGGCAATATCCGCGCGATCAGCGTCGATCCGTCCGGCGTGGTCTGGGCCGGCACGCAGAAGGGCGTGGTGCGCATCGACGGCGCCCGCGTGCGGGTGGCAAACATGCCGGGCATGCCCACCGGCCTGATCACCGCGCTGGAACACGATCACCAGGGCAACCTGTGGATCGGCACCATCGAGGGCATCCGCGTGCTGCGCAGCGACCACGTACAGGCCATCGACCTGGCACCGATGGGCGGTGGCCGCAGTGTGTTCGGCTTCCACCAGATCGGCGACGCGATGTGGATCAGCAGCGACCGTGGCCTGTACCGCTGGTACAAGGACCGCCTGTCGCGGGTCGGCCTGGAGCAGGGCATGCCGGTCGATACGGTGTTCCAGCTGGTTCCCGACCGGCTGGGCAATGTGTGGATCAGCAGCAACCGCGGCGTGCTGCGCACCGACATGGCGACCTTGAACGCGGTGGCTGACGGCCGCGCGCCACGGGTGACCGTGGAGCGCTACAACGAGATCGACGGCATGGCCAACGCGCAGGCCAATGGCAGCTCGGCGCCGTCGGCGATCCTGCGCCAGGATGGCAGCTTCTGGGTGGTCACCGCCGGTGGCCTGAGCACGGTGGACCCGCAGCGCCTGCAGCGCTTCCGCGAACGCCCGGCGCCGCCGGCGGCGATCGAGAACGTGCAGGTCGATGGCGCGCAGGTGCATTGGGAAGGGCCCGAGCGCAACCTGATTCCCGGCGGGCGCCGGCTGGCGGTGAGCTTCGTCGGCCTCAGCTACCTGATGTCCGACCGCATCCGTTACCGCACCCGGCTGGAAGGCCTGGACGCCGGCTGGGTCGAGCGTGGCCCGCAGCGCAGCGTGGAGTACGTCGGCCTGCCACCAGGCGACTACACCTTGCACGTGGCGGCCTCGCACCCGGGCGGCGCCTGGGGCCAGCAGGAAGCGGTGTGGAGTTTCACCGTCGAGCCGTTCTGGTGGCAGCGGCACAGCGTGCAGGCCTTCATCGGCCTGTTGCTGCTGGGCGCGCTGGTGGCGCTGTACCGTTTCCTGCTGCAGCAGTACAAGGCCAGCAACCTGCGCCTGGCCCGGCGGGTGGATGAAGCAACCTTCGACCTGCAGGCGCAGACGGTGCACCTGCAGGCGTTGAACCAGGAAAAGACCGAGCTGGCCGAGCGCTTGGCGCGGCAGGCCGAGGCGTTCGAGCGGCAGGCCCGCGAGGATGCGCTGACCGGCCTGGCCAACCGCCGCGGCTTCGACGAGACGCTGGCGCGTGATTTCGCCCGTTCGCAGCGCAGCGGCCATCCGTTGAGCCTGGTGGTGCTGGACATCGATCACTTCAAGGACGTCAACGACACCTACAGCCACAGCATCGGCGATCTGGTGCTGAAGGAAGTGGCCGAAGTGATCGCCGCAGCCTGCCGCGATTCGGACCTGCCGGCGCGTACCGGTGGCGAAGAGTTCGCGCTGCTGCTCAATGACACGCGCCTGGAAGAAGCGGCGCAGGTCTGCGCGCGCCTGCGCGGCCTGTTCCATGACCATCCGGACTGGGCCGGAGTGAAGGGTCTGCGGGTGACCTTCAGTGCGGGCCTGGTGGAACTGGCCAATGACGACCGCACCCCGGCGTTGCTGTACCAGCGCGCCGACCGCGCGCTGTACCGCGCCAAGAGCGACGGCCGCGACCGCACCAGCATCGGGTAATTGCCATTTGGTTGGTGGGTGCGGACCGTTGGTCCGCACTGCAGGTGTGAATCTACCGCGGCCAGGCGTTGGCGATGGTGCAGAACAACCGTGCCGTCTGCTCGGTGTCGTACACCGCGCTGTGCGCCTCGTTCGCATCCCAGCCCAGGCCGGCGGCATTGGCTGCACGCGCCAGGACCGTCTGCCCATAGGCGATACCGGCCAGGGTGACCGTGTCGAACACGCTGAAGGGATGGAACGGGTTGCGCTTGTGGCCGGTGCGGGCCACGGCGGCATTGACGAAGCCCAGGTCGAAATGGGCGTTGTGCCCGACCAGGATCGCGCGCTGGCAGCCGTACTTCTTCATCGCTGCGCGGACCGGGGTGAAGATGTGGTCCAGCGCGGCCTTCTCTTCCTTCGCCAGCCGGAACGGATGGTCGAGGATGATGCCGGTCACTTCCAGCGACTTCGGGTCGATCTCCAGGCCTTCGGCGGGGACCACGTGGGCACTGGCGGTCTGGCCCGGGTAGAGCAGGCCGTTCTCGTCCATCTCGATCGGCACGGCGGCGATTTCCAGCAGCGCGTTGCGCTGGCTGTCGAAGCCGCCGGTTTCCACGTCCACCACCACCGGCAGGAAGCCGCGGAACCGTTGCGACATCGCGCGCTGCGCCATCGGAACCAAGGAAACAGGGGCGGTGTCAGCTGCGGGGGTGGGGTCAGTCATGCGCGGATTCTAGCAGAGCGACCCTGAGCGCCCGGCCACGCATCGCATGGCCGGGAGGCTGTGCACGGGTCAGCGGCGTGCCAGCACCACGTCGGCGATGACGCCGGTGGCCACGGCAATCAGCACGTAACGGCCGTCGACCTTGCGCCATTCCTGGCCGCGGGTGGGGGCGTGCAGGCCATGGTGGCGGTAATCGCGGACGTACTCGCCGCGGTGGTCACGGGCGAGCGTGTGGCCGCGACGGGGCGGATCGCGACGGTCGTCGTGGTGATCCTTGTGGCCGTGGTTGTCGTCGCGCCCACCGGCGCCATAGGGTGCGGCCATCGCGGGCGAGACGGCGGTGGCCAGCAGTGTCAGCGAAAGGGCGGCGGCAATCAGGCGCTTCATGGGGCAACTCCGGGGAAGGACGTGGTCATCGAGGCCACGGATCCAGCATCGGATTTTTTTGATGAATAGGCGATTAAATCGGCCTTTTGCGCGGTTTCGTCGCGTATCGGCGTGTAACGGGCTGGCCGCCAGACCGGTAGATGCCAACCTTGGCTGGCATGCGGAACAACCGCCAACCAAGGTTGGCGACTAACGGGGCGCGACGGTCCGGCCGGCCACCCACGCGTCCACGCTCAGGCGCCCGGCGCCGTTGAACAGCAGCGGCAGCAGCATCGCCATGAACAGCAGCGGCAGCTTGAAGTTGCCGAACCCCTGGTCGCTGATCGCATAGCCCATCGCCAGTTCTCCCAGTGAATGCCAGTGCATCGGCCAGTGCACGGCATAGGTGGCCACCACGGTCAGCACCAGCAGGCTCGCCGCGGCGAGGCGGGTGCCGAACCCGAACAGCAGGCAGGCCGCGCCGGCCAGCTCGAACCAGGTCGCCAGCTGCCAGTTCACGCCGGCGGGCAGCTGGTCGAACGGGAACGGGAACGCCCCCTGCAGTTCGGCAAACCAGTTCTCGCCCAGCAGCTTCTCGCGGCCGGACTCGAAATATTCCCAGGCCAGCAGCAGGCGCAGGCCCAGCGGCGCCAACCACGGGCCGCAGCGATCCAGCTGGCCGCGCACGGCGGCCAGGGGCAGGGTGTTCATCACGGGGAACTCCTCGTTGGAGGTATCAGGCCACGGTGGGCAGCGGGCCGATCAGACCGGCCTGCAGGAACTGCTGCAGCAGCGGGGTGCCGGGTTCGATCAACGCATCGGCGTCGAGCTGGTGCAGGTTGGCGAGCTGCTGCAGCTGCTGGCCGCCGGTGGCTCCCGGCGCCTCGTCGATGAGGATCAACAGGTGCGCGGCCAACGGGCTGAGCTGGGCGAAGCGCACCACGCCATCGGCATCGCGGCGGACCAGCAGGCCGGTCGGTTCGGCGGGTGGAGCGACCGGTGCGTCATCGGCGCCGAGGCGGTGGACCGGCCACGCGTACAGCAGCGGCCAGGCCAGCGGTGAACAGCGCAGCGGTTCCTGCAGCGGGTCGATGCCCGGGGCCGGCGGCAATGGCTCGGCCGCACGCTGGTACAGATCGGTTTCCACCCACTCGTAGTGGGCCAGCTCGGCCAGCGCCGGGTGCGGCAGCTCGGGCTGTGCCTGCAGCCAGTGCACGAACTCTGCTGCCACCGCGGTGAACAGCGGCGTGCGAGCGCGGTGGTGGGCGAAGTAGTGTCGGACCAGCTCGGCCCAGGCCGCCTCGCCGAGCAGGCGCACGCAGACCGGGAAACTGTTGCCGAGCAGGCCCAGCAGGTTGTTGGACAGCAGCCGCTGGTAGACCGCCACCCGCCGCGGGTCGAGGTCGGCCGGGGCAGGCACCTGCTGCGGGTCGCGCAGGTGCGCGGTGAATGCATGCTGCTGCGCGCACAGGCGCGCGGGCGCGTCAGCCATGGGCGACCTCGCGCTGCGTGCCCTGCAGCCGGCGGATGGTGCGCAGTTCGCCCTGCAGTTCGGCGTAGGGCGGGAAGTTGAAGTCGCGTTCCAGCACGGTCGGGCGCGGCCCGAAGCGGTCGTAGCTGCGCTCCAGCAGCGCCCACACCGGGTCGATCACCGGGCTGCCGTGGGTATCGATCTTCAGGTCGGGCGCCTCGTCCAGGTGGCCGGCCACGTGCAGGCAGACGATGCGCTGCGCGGGCAGCCCGGCGATGAAGGCGTCGGCATCGTAGCCATGGTTGCAGGCGTTGACGTAGACGTTGTTGACGTCCAGCAGGAGGTCGCAATCGGCCTCGGCCAGCACCGCGTTGGTGAAGGCCAGTTCGTCCATCGCCGGCTGCGGGGCCAGGTAGTAGGACACGTTCTCCACCGCGATGCGGCGGCCCAGCAGGTCCTGCACGCGGGCGATGCGCGCGGCGGTATGGCGCACGGCTTCGTCGGTGAACGGAATCGGCAGCAGGTCGTACAGCTGGCCGTCGTCGCTGCAGTAACTCAGGTGTTCGCTGTACAGCGGCACGCGGTGGCGCTCGAGGAAACGGCCGACCTGCTGCAGCAGCTCGGTATCCAGTGCAGCGCTGCCGCCCAGCGACAGCGACAGGCCGTGGCAGCTCAAGGGGTGGCGCCGGGCCAGTTCGTCCAGCGCATCGCCGGCCGGCCCGCCGACGTTGATCCAGTTTTCCGGCGCGCATTCCAGGAAATCGAAGTCGCCGGCCGGGGCGTCGTGCAGGTCCTGCAGCAGCGCACGCCGCAGGCCCAGCCCGACGGCCGCCGCAGGCAGCGGCAGCCGTGGGTGGACGACGCTGGCGGCAGCGTCAGTGCTTCGCACCGCACTTGCCTTCGCCGCACTTGCCCTCGGCGGCCTTCTTGTCGCCAGCGGTCTTCGCTTTGGTGCCAGCAGCCGCACCGGCCTTGCCCTTGTCGGCGCCACACTTGCCTTCGGCGCTCTTGCCGTCGGCACCGCACTTGCCCTCGGCATGCTTGGCGGTATCACCAGCCTTGCTGTCGGCGGCCTTTGCATCACCCGCCTTGGCAGCCTGGCCGGCCACCAGGTAGCCCTGGGCAAGGTCGGTCATGCTCAGGGCCGAAGCACTGGCAGTCACGCCCAGGCCTGCGGCCAGTGCAGTGGCGGTCAGCAGGGACAGGGTCTTGTTGGAACTGCTCATCGGTCGTACTCCTTGTGTGGTGGGCGGGCGCCCGGGGTGAAACGATGATGCCGCGATCGTACTCAAGGAATCCTCGCCGAGACCTCAAATTTTCGTGAGAAGTGTTACAGGCGGCGCGCGCGCAAACAAAAAGGCCCCTGTCATGCCGACAGGGGCCCTCGGACGCGTCTCCGCTGTTGCAGCGCAGTATCAGACGTGGTCGGTGCTCGACGTCTCGTCGCGCTTCTCGCGCGGCGGCAGCGGCTGCTCACCGTGCACCAGGAACCACACGTTCTCGGCGATGTTGGTGGCATGGTCGCCCACGCGCTCCAGGTTCTTGGCCATGAACAGCAGGTGGGTGCACGGGGTGATGTTGCGCGGGTCTTCCATCATGTAGGTCAGCAGCTCGCGGAACAGCGCGGTGTACTGCGCGTCCAGGCGGGCATCGTCCTGGCGCAGGGCGATGGCGGCTTCGGCGTCGTTGTCGCGGTAGGCGGCGATGGCGCGGCGCACCTGCTGCGCGGCCAGACGGCCGAGGGCGCGCAGGCCCTGGATCTGCGGCAGCGGCGGCACCTTGCCCAGCGCGATCGAGCGCTTGGCCACGTTCGCGGCGTAGTCACCGATGCGTTCGATGTCTGCCGGGATGCGCAGGCCGGCCAGGATCTCGCGCAGGTCGCGGGCCATCGGGCCACGCAGGGCCAGGCGCATCACGTCGTGGCTGATCTGCTGTTCCAGCTGGTCGATGGCTTCATCGTTGGCGATGATGCGGTGGGCGGCGTTCTCGTCGCGCTTTTCGATGACGTCCATCGACGCCTCCAGCTGGGCGACGGCCATCTCGCCCATGCGCACGATTTCGGCCACCAGGCGCTGCTGCTCTTCGTCGTAGCTCTTGACGATGTGGTCGTTGGGAAGATTCATGGTTGTTCCACTCTGTAGAGTCGAGCCATGCTCGACTGCCGTTATCGATAGCGTCGAGCCATGCTCGACTGCCGTTTCAGCCGAAGCGACCGGTGATGTAGTCCTCGGTCTGCCGCTGCGAGGGCTGCGAGAAGATCACTTCGGTACGGTCGTGCTCGATCAGGTCGCCCAGGTACATGAAGGCGGTGTAGTCGGACACTCGCGCTGCCTGCTGCATGTTGTGGGTGACGATGACGATGGTGTACTCGTGCTTGAGCTCTTCCACCAGCTGCTCGATGCGGCTGGTCGAAATCGGGTCCAGCGCCGAGGTCGGCTCGTCCAGCAGCAGCACCGACGGGCGCAGGGCCACGGCACGGGCGATGCACAGACGCTGCTGCTGGCCCCCGGACAGGCCCAGGGCGCTCTGCCCCAGTTTGTCCTTCACTTCGTCCCACAGCGCGCCCTGGCGCAGCGCCTGCTCGACGCGGTCGGCCATGTCGGCCTTGCTCAGCTTCTCGTGGTGGCGGATGCCGTAGGCCACGTTCTCGAAGATGGTCATCGGGAACGGCACCGGCTTCTGGAACACCATGCCGACCTTGCTGCGCAGGCGGTTCATCGGGTACTTCGGCGACAGGATGTTCTCGCCGTCCAGCAGCACCTCACCACGCGCTTCCAGCTTCGGGTACAGCGCGTAGATGCGGTTGAAGATGCGCAGCAGGGTCGACTTGCCGCAACCGGAGGGACCGATCAGCGCGGTCACGCGCTTTTCCGGGATCTCCAGGTTGATGCCCTTCAGGGCGTGGAACTTGTCGTAGTAGAAGTCCAGACCACGCGCGGCCAGCTTGACCGGCGACGGCGTGTGCAGGTTCTCGTGCGAGGCCGGCACCGCGATGCGCTGCATGGGCACGGCGTTGGAGAGGTCGTTCATGGCGTTATCCACGGAAAGGTCAGTCATGGGAGATACGGTTGCGCAGCAGGATGCCACGGGCGGCAAGGCTGACCAGCAACACGAAGACAGTCAGCACCAGGGCACCGGCCCAGGCCAGCACCTGCCAGGATTCATACGGGCTGCCGGCGAACTGGTTCATCACCACCGGCACCGAAGCCATCGGCTGGAAGATGTTGTTGTTCCAGTACTGGTTGCCGAAGGCGGTGAACAGCAGCGGTGCGGTCTCGCCGGAGATGCGGGCCAGGGCCAGCAGGATGCCGGTGATGATGCCGGCCGATGCACTGCGGTACAGCACCTGGACGATCACCTTCCACTGCGGGATGCCCAGCGACAGGGCGGCTTCGCGCATCTGCGAAGGCACCAGGCGCAGCATCTCGTCGGTGGTGCGCACCACCACCGGCAGCACGATGAAGGCCAGCGACAGCGCACCCGCGAAGGCGGAGAAGTTGCCGCCGGTCTGCATCACGTACAGGGTGTAGACGAACAGGCCCAGCACGATGGACGGTGCCGACAACAGGATGTCGTTGACGAAGCGGACCACGGTGCCGGCCTTGCGGGCGTTGCCGTACTCGGCCAGCCAGGTACCGGCCAGCACGCCCAGCGGGGTGCCGATGCCGATCGCCAGCGCACACATCACCGCGCTGCCGAAGAAGGCATTGGCCAGGCCGCCTTCCTGCATCGGCGGCGGCGTCATCTTGGTGAACAGATCAAGATTGATGCCGGCCAGGCCCTTGGAGGCCAGGGTGAACAGGATCCAGCCCAGGAAGAACAGGCCGAACAGGGCGGTGGCGCAGGACAGCGCGATGGCGATGACGTTGCCGATGCGGCGGCGCAGGTACAGGGAGTCAGCGGTGGTGGACATCAGTTGCCCTCCTTGCGGGACAGGCGCATCAGCATCAGGCGGGCGATGGCCAGCACGACGAAGGTGACGATGAACAGGACGAAGCCGAGCAGCAGCAGCGCCGAGCGGTAGGTTTCAGTGGCTTCGCCGAAATCGTTGGCGATCAGCGCGGCGATGGTGGTGCCCGGTTCCAGCAGCGAGGGCGACAGGCGCACGCTGTTGCCGATCACGAAGGCCACGGCCATCGTTTCACCCAGGGCACGGCCGAGGCCGAGGAAGATGCCGCCGATGACGGCCGAGCGGGTGTAGGGCAGGACGATGTCCCAGCTCACTTCCCACTTGGTGGAACCCAGCGCGTAGGCCGATTCCTTCAGGCGGGTCGGCACGGTCAGGAACACTTCGCGCATCACCGAGGAGATGAACGGGATGACCATGATGGCCAGCACGAAGCCGGCGGTGAGCATGCCGATGCCCAGCGGCGGGCCCTGGAACATCGGGCCGATGATCGGCCATTCGCCCAGGGTTTCGTTGAGGAACGGGGTGACGTACTCGGTCATCACCGGCACCAGCACGAACAGGCCCCACATGCCGTAGATGATCGAGGGGATGCCGGCCAGCAGTTCGATGGCGGTACCGACCGGGCCACGCAGCCAGCGCGGCGCGACTTCGGTGAGGAAGAAGGCGATGCCGAAGCTGACCGGCACGGCGATGACCATCGCGATGAACGCGGTGACCAGGGTGCCGTAGATCGGGGCGAGTGCGCCGAACTTGTTTTCGACCGGATTCCAGTCGGAGGAGAAGAAGAAGCTCATGCCCTGCATCTGCAGGGCATGGCGGCCGCCCCACAGCATGGACAGCGCGGCACAGGCCAGGGCGATCAGGACGAAGATGACGGTGCCGACCAGCACCCATCGGAACAGTTTGTCGTTGCGGGCATCACGCGCATCGCGCGTGGACGGGGCTGCTACAGGCTGGGCGATGGCATTCATGGGGACGGCAGGGCCAGGAAAGGGGGCGGCACGACGTGGAAGTGACGGTGCCCGCGCGGGGCGGGCACCGTCGGGTCCATCACTTCAGCTCGGTGCCCCAGTAGGCCTCGATCTGCTTGGTCAGTTCGGCCGGCAGCGGCACGTAGTGCAGCTCGTTGGCCTGGGTCTGGCCGTTCTCGAAGGCCCACTTGAAGAAGGCCAGGGTGTCCTGGTTGCGCTTGGCGTCCTTCGGCTTCTTCTGCATCAGCATGAAGTTGGTGGCGGTGATCGGCCACGCCTGCTCGCCCGGGGCGTTGGTGATGACCAAGTTGAAGTCCTTGGCGCTGGCCCAGTCGGCGCTGGCGGCAGCGGCGGCGAAGGTTTCAGCGTTCGGCTGCACCCAGGTGCCTGCGGCGTTCTGCAGGGCGGTGTACGGCATGGCGTTCTGCAGGGCGTAGGCCAACTCGACGTAGCCGATGGAGCCCTTGATCTGCTTCACGTAGGAGGCAACGCCTTCGTTGCCCTTGCCACCGACGCCGTCCGGCCACTGCACCGAGGTGCCTTCGCCGACCGTGGTCTTCCACTCCGGGCTGACCTTGGACAGGTAATTGGAGAAGTTGAAGGTGGTGCCCGAACCGTCCGAACGGTGGACGATGGTGATCTTGCCGTCCGGCAGGGTCACGCCCGGGTTGGCCGCGGCGATGGCCGGGTCGTTCCAGGTCTTGACCTTGCCCAGGAAGATGTCGGCCAGCAGGGCGCCGGTCAGGCGCAGCTTGCCGGCTTCCAGGCCTTCGATGTTGACGACCGGCACCACGCCGCCGATGGCCGACGGGAACTGGGCCAGGCCGGCCTGGGCCAGTTCGTCGCTGCTCAGCGGCTTGTCGGAGGAACCGAAATCAACGGTGCCGGCCTTGATCTGGGCGATACCGCCGCCCGAACCGATCGACTGGTAGTTGATCTTGGCGCCGCTGGCGGTGTTGTAGTCGGCCGACCACTTGGACACCAGCGGGAAGATGAAGGAAGCGCCAGCGCCGGAGACCTCGGCGGTCACCTTGTCGCCGGCAGCGGCCGGGGCGGCGGCTGCGTCGGCAGCCGGCTGCTGTGCAGCCTGCTTGTCGCCGCCGCAGGCCGACAGGCCCAGGGCGATGGCCAGGGAAAGGGCGGCGAGGCCGGCCGAGTGCAGTTTCATGTTCACTCCATAGCGGGGAAGAGCCGACGGCGTCGGCGGATGCGGCTATGAAATGATGTTTTTGTTACAGCCGTATGACGTCCATGACAGAGGTGTCGGACATCACGTTCTGACAAGGGTTTCACGGGGTCAGCGACCCTATGGTGGGGCTGCCCGGCGCCGCCCGGGGCGCTGGAATGCGCGCGGCGGGCGGGCGCCTTTCGCTTTTGTCGAGTCGAGCCCATGCTCGGCTGGCGGCCCGTAGTCGAGCATGGCTCGACTCTACAAAGGCAAAAGCAGCCGAGCATGGGCTCAGCGCTACAAGGGCGGGGGCAGGGCCAGGCCCCCAAAAAAGAAAGGCGCCAGGCCCGAAGGACCAGCGCCCGGTTGGGGTCGGCGAGGGAGAGAGGACCCGCCGACCCCCGTTCCTGCGGGGGAACGCCTTGCTCAGTACTTCAGGTTCTGCGACCAGTAGGTCTCGATCTGCTTGACCAGGGTGTCCGGCAGCGGCACGTAGTCCAGCTGCTTGGCCTGGGCGTCGCCGTTCTTGTAGATCCAGCGGAAGAATTCCTGGGTCGACTTGGCGCCGGCCACGTTCTTCGGCTGCTTGCGCACCAGGATGAAGTTGGTGGCGGTGATCGGCCAGGCCTGCTCGCCCGGGGCGTTGGTCATGACCAGATAGAAGTCCTTGGCATTGGCCCAGTCAGCGCTGGCGGCCGCGGCCGAGAAGGAGGCGTCCGACGGCTGCACGATCTTGCCGGCAGCATTCTTCATCGCCGCGTAGGACATCTTGTTCTGCAGGGCGTAGGACAGCTCGACGTAGCCGATGCCACCCTTGATCTGCTTCACGTAGGCAGCGACGCCTTCGTTGCCCTTGCCGCCGATGCCGGCCGGCCACTGGACCGAGGTGCCTTCACCGACCTTGCTCTTCCACTCCGGGCTGACCTTGGACAGGTAGTTGACGAAGTTGAAGGTGGTGCCCGAACCGTCCGAACGATGGACGATGGTGATCTTGGCGTTCGGCAGGGCAAGGCCGCTGTTCAGGGCAGCGATGGCCGGGTCGTTCCAGGTCTTGATCTTGCCCAGGAAGATGTTGGCCAGGGTCGGGCCGTCCAGCTTCAGCGCGCCCGGGGCGACGCCGGCCACGTTGATGACCGGCACCACGCCGCCGATGACCGACGGGAACTGGGCCAGGCCGGCAGCAGCCAGCTCTTCCGGCTTCAGCGGGGCATCGGAGGAACCGAAGTCCACGGTCGCCGCCTTGATCTGGGCGATACCACCACCGGAACCGATCGACTGGTAGTTGACCTTCTTGCCGGTCGCGGTGCTGTAGTCCGCCGACCACTTGGACATGACCGGGTAGATGAACGAAGCGCCCGCGCCGGTGACATCGGCGGCGTTGGCGGCAAACACGGACGATGCAGCCAGGATGGCGACAGCGGCGCGCGACTTGAAGGCGTGGATCACGGGAGAGACTCCTGGGGTGGTCGAAGGGCGGCTGCCCGACGTTTCGGTGCACATTCCATAACGGTTACGTGACATGCCTGCGTCTGTCATATGACGCAATCGTGACACCCGTCATGAATGTCCCGGAACCCGCGCCAGAGGGCCTGCAGGGCCTTCGGAGCACGGTGGGGAACAGGGCGTCGTGGCCCCCGCGGCGCTGCTCCAGCGCCGGTGCTGCGCAGGTGCGGCCACCGGGTGGCGGGGGCGACAGGGCGTTGAAACGACGAAGGCACGGCCGGAGCCGTGCCTTCGTTGCAACGCGTGCGTCAGGTCTTACCAGAAGAACTGCGCGCGGGCTTCCAGGATGTTCGGATCGTCATTGACGAAGCCGCGGGCGGTGGAGCTGTACTTCTTGCTGTCCACCATCACGTAGTTGACCATGAACTTGAAGTTTGAACGCCAGTACCAGTTGGCGCCGACGGTCCAGATGTCCATCTTGCCGCCCAGCACGCCATCGACGATCGGCGGACGGCCGGCTACCGGATTGGTCGACAGGTTGCCGTCGTTCAGATCCATGTGGTCGTAACGCACGCCCAGCTGCCACTGGCCGCCAGCCGGGTTGTTCGGCAGGCCGGTGCCCGGGGTGCCGGCCTTGTAGCTCCAGGTTTCGCCGGTCACGTTCCACACGCCGCTGACGTAGTAGCCGTCGCTGGTGTAGTTGTCGTGGTCGTAGCGCTTGGCCTTGCTGCTGTAGTACTCGGCCTGGGCCTTGAACGGACCCTGGAAATACATGGCTTCAGCGCCGAGGGTGCTGACGCGGTCGGTGTCGGTCATGTTGCCGCTGTCGACCAGGCGCGCGGTGGCCAGGTCGGCGTTCGGACGGGCACGCACGCGCAGGGTGTCGGCGTCGGCGTCGTAGTCGACGTAGCTCAGGCCGAAGTGCAGGACCTGGCCCTTCTCGTTGATCGGGGCGAAGGTGCCGCGTGCGCCGTAGCCGCTGCCGTGGGCCAGGTTGCGGGTCAGTTCGCGGCCGAAGGCGCTGGCGGTGACCGACCAGTTGTCCTGGCCGTAGCTGTAGGCGCCACCGAGGCGGCGGGCGACCGCGTAGGTATTGGTGACCGCAGCCTTGGAGATGAAGTCGTTGTTCTTGGTGCTGGACAGTTCTTCCAGGCTGTTCGGCTGCTTGAACTGGCCGGCCTGGATGAAGTGGTTGGCGTTGCCCAGCAGCTTGTACTTGACGTTGGTGTCGAGGAACTTGTCAGCCTTGGCGTCGTAGCCGACGACCCACTCCACGTTGCCCGGGCCCTTGCCCTTCAGCACCAGCTCGGCGCGACGCAGTTCGAATTCGCTGTCCTTGCCATTGCCGGCGTCACCGCCGTTGAGGTCCACGACGTCATTGTCGAACCAGTTGCCGTCAGCCTGGACCAGGCCTTCGAAGGTGATTTCCGAACCGCCGATCACATCGATGGCGACTTCAGCGTGTGCAGCCGGCACGTACAGCGCAGCAGCCACGGCCACCGTCAGGAGTTGGTGATGCAGTTTCATGGAGAGGAGCCTTGCAGGCAGGTGGGAAGATGCGCGCAGGCTAAAAGGTAAAGATTGCGTAAATGTGACAGTTGGAGCGCGGCCGGGATCCGCCGCAGGCCCCGTCGCGTCAGGGGCTGACGATGTAAACGCTTGCATGTGACGTTGGGGTTGCGCACGGATTGCAGTAGATCCACGCCTCGCCTGGATGCGTTTCCTGCGGTCTACGCGACGTTTTTTTCCTTGAAGCGACACAGGTCGGCAATCACGCAGCCCGGGCAATCCGGCTTGCGTGCCTTGCACACGTAACGACCGTGCAGGATCAGCCAGTGGTGCGCATCGAGCAGGAACTCGGCCGGGATCGCCTTCACCAGACGGTCCTCCACTTCGCGCACATTCTTACCCGGTGCCAGCCCGGTGCGGTTGGAGACGCGGAAGATGTGCGTGTCTACCGCCATCACCGGTTCGCCGAAGGCCGTATTGAGCACCACGTTGGCGGTCTTGCGGCCGACACCGGGCAGGGCTTCGAGCGCCTCGCGATCGCGTGGCACCTCGCCGTCGTACTTCTCCAGCAGGATCGCGCAGGTGGCGATCACATTCTTCGCCTTCGCGTTGAACAGGCCGATGGTGGCGATGTACTTCTTCAGGCCGTCCTCACCGAGCGCGAGGATCTTCGCCGGTGTGTTGGCCACCGGGAACAAGCGTCGCGTCGCCTTGTTGACGCCCACGTCCGTGGCCTGCGCCGACAGTGCCACCGCCACCAGCAGTTCGAACGGTGAGCTGTATTCCAGTTCGGTCTTCGGGTGCGGGTTGAGTTCGCGCAGGCGGGTGAACATCTCCACCACGTCGGCGCGCGGCATCACGCTGCCACGACGCGCAGGTGCGCGCGTGGTCTTCTTTGCAGTGGCCATTACTGTTCCTTGCCTGCCGCGCGGGCCTTGGCCCGGGCGAGGATCGCGGCCGCCGCAGCGGGCAGCGCGGGTTTCACATCGGGCGCCGGTGCCGGTGTGCGACGTGCATCACGTTCGGCTTCGCGGCGTGCCAGGCGCACGGCGCGTGCGCGATAGCGTTCGCGTGCGGCCCAGGCCGTGCGCAGGTCACGTTGTGCCTGCAGCAGCCGCTGCGGAAGTTCCGGGTGGTCGGGCAGCAGCCGTGCGTCGGCATCCGCGGCGATGTAGTCCATCAGGCCGTTCTGCAGGGCGCCATCGAGATCGTCTGCCTGGACCCGGGCAAAAAGCTGCACGGGGTTGGGTCGGGATGCCATGGGGTCAGCGGTTCTGGAAGGCCGGCGGGCGGCGCTGCAGGAACGCGCTGGTGCCTTCGCGCATGTCTTCGGTGGCGAACAGCAGGCCGAACTGCACGCTTTCATACTCCAGGCCGGCTTCCAGGCTGCATTCGCCACCCACGTGCACGGCATCGAGCAGGCCGCGCAGGGCCAGCGGCGCCGAGCGTGCCAGCTGCCTGGCGACGTCCTGCACGCGGTTGTCGAGTTCGGCTGCCGGCACCACCTGGTTGACGATGCCCAGCGCCAAGGCGCGTTCGGCATCGATCGGGGCGCCCAGCAGGCACAGTTCCAGGGTGGCGGCGCGGCCGCACAGGCGCAGCAGGCGCTGGCTGCCACCGAAGCCCGGGATCAGCCCCAGGTTGATCTCCGGCTGGCCGATCTTGGCGGAATCGGCGGCGATGCGCAGGTGGCAGGCCATGGCCAGCTCCAGCCCACCGCCGAGCGCGAAGCCGTTGACGCGGGCGATGACCGGCTTGGGCATGCGCTCGATCCGGCGCATCAGGGCCTGGCCGAGCAGCGAAAAATCACGTCCCTGAACCGCGCTGAGTGTATTCATCTCGGCGATGTCGGCGCCGGCCACGAAGGCCTTGGGGCCGGCGCCGGTCAGCACCACCACGCGAACGTCCGGGTCGGCCGACGCCGCGCTGAACGCCTCGGCCAGGGCCTGCAGGGTGGCCGCATTGAGGGCATTGAGCTTTTCCGGGCGCTGCACGGTGAGGGTGCGGATGGCGCCGTCATCGGTCACGGCGACGGGCTGGTCGGCGGGGGCTGAGGCCACGGAAAGCTCCTGGAACGTTAAAAAAAAGTGAGATTGAACTCTTGAAACGCAGGTGGGTCAAAGCCTGCGTGGTCAGTAGCGGTTACACGTTGTGGCCGGTATCCTAACCCGTCGCCTCAGGGCGGCGCAGAACGTCCCTGAGTTACCACCCCTGGAGAACTGTTTGATGAAGTTGCGTTCTATCGCGGTCGCCGTCGCGGCCCTGGCCCTGACGGGCAATGCCCTCGCCCAGGACGTCGCGTCCGAAAAGGGCAAGCTGAGCTATTACTTCGGTTACGACTACGGCAACAACCTGGCGGAGCTGACCGGTCGTGGTGAGCAGCTGGACATCAACTCGGTGGTGAAGGGTCTGCAGGACGCCTACGCCAAGAAGCAGCCGGCGATCACCGCCGAGCAGCTGAAGCCGGCCGTTGAAGCGTTCCAGAAGCGTGAGCAGGGCCGTGCCCAGGCTGCCAAGGCCGAGTACGAAAAGGCTGCTGCCGAAAACAAGACCAAGAGCGACCAGTTCGTTGCGGCCAACAAGGCCAAGGCGGGCGTGCAGACCCTGCCGAGTGGCGTCCAGTACCGCGTGATCGAAGCCGGCAAGGGCGCCAAGCCGACCCAGGCCAACACCGTGCAGCTGGAAGTGGCCGGTCCGTACCCGTTCGGCCAGCGTCCGACCGAAGCCCGTCCGGCCCAGCAGATTCCGTCGATCAAGGTCAGCGAAGTCGAAATGAAGGCCATGCGCGAGACCCTGCTGCAGATGCCGGCGGGTTCGAAGTGGGAAATCACCCTGCCGCCGGATCAGGCCTACGGTGCCGACCCGCGTACCGGCTTCCCGCCGAACGTGGCGGTGCAGTTCGAAGTCAAGCTGGTCAGCGTCAAGTAAGTCGACCCAACATCAATGCAATGCAGACAACGCGCCGGTGGCTTCCACCGGCGCGTTTCTGTTTGTGCATCCCGCGACGATCACGCACCTTCGTGATCGTCCCCAACCGCAGCCATTCGCGCTACTGTTGCAGGGTGCAAACTACGGAAGAACCGGCGCGTGTTGTCGCAAGCCCCTGCATTGGAGTGTGCAAGCTGGATCACAACCGGCTATGCGTCGGGTGCGGGCGGCATATCGATGAAATCGCAGGGTGGTCGTCGATGAGCGACCGCGAACGCAGCCGCGTCCTGCATCGTGTGCAGCCCCTGCGCGAACAACTGCAGCAGTCGCTGCGCGGATCACTGGCCGACCACGAACGCCTGCTGCGCGCGCTGCATCCGCTGGCCGAACCGCCGCAGGGCGATGGCTGGAACCGCAGCGAACTGAGTGACCTGCTGCCCCCCGGCCCGCCGGTGGAAGCCGCGGTGCTGGCCGGCATCGTGCCGCGTGCCGGAGGTGCCCAGGTCATCCTGACCCGCCGCACCGAGACCCTGCGCACCCACGGCGGCCAGGTCGGTTTCCCGGGCGGACGCACCGAACCGGACGACCGCGATGCCCTGGCCGCCGCCCTGCGCGAGAGTCAGGAAGAAATCGCGCTGGCACCGGGCCAGGTACAGGCGCTGGGCTACCTCGATCCGTTCGTGACCATCACCGGTTACCGGGTGACCCCGGTGGTGGCGGTAGTCGATCCGGATTTCGTGCCGGTACCGCAGCCCAGCGAAGTGGCCGAGGTGTTCGAGGTGCCGCTGGATTACCTGATGGCTGCCGATAACCTGCGCCAGGTCGAGATCAACCATCGCGGCCGCGTGCGCCATGTCCTCGAATACGGCTGGCCTGGCCAGCGCATCTGGGGCGCGACCGCTGCCATCCTCTACAACCTGCGTCGCCGCCTGGAGCAAGTGCAATGAAGCCGATCAATCCGCCGTGGACCCCCCTGGTCGATGTCGCCACGCTGGCTGCCGCCCTCGATGGCGACGTGCGCGTGGTCGATGCCCGTGCCACCGCCAGCACCGTTGTGCGCGTGGTGGATGCGCGCGCAGCGCTGGCCGACCCGCAGGCCGGGGCAGGGCAGTATGCGGCCGGGCATATCCCGGGTGCGGTCCATGCCGATCTCAACCAGGATCTTTCCGACCTGCGCCGCAGCGGCCATGGCCGCCATCCGCTGCCCGACAGCGACGCCTTCGCCGCGCGCGTGGGCCAGTGGGGCATCGGGCCGGACACCCAGGTCGTGGTCTATGACGGCAGCGACGGCAGCATGGCCGCCGCACGCCTGTGGTGGCTGCTGCGCCTGATCGGGCATACCCGTGTGGCCGTGCTCGACGGCGGCATCGCCGCCTGGCAGGCCGCGGGCCATGCGCTGGCCACCGGCCACAGCGAGGTGACCGCGCAGCCGCCCTATCCAGGCCGCTTCGACACCACCCAGGTGGCCTCGGCCGACGAAATCGCCGCGCGCCTCAAACACGCCCCCGGCTGGTTGGTCGACGCCCGCGCCGGCGAGCGTTTCCGCGGCGAAGTCGAGCCGCTGGACCCGGTGGCCGGCCACGTGCCCGGCGCGGTCAACCGCCCGTTCGCCCTGAACGTCCTCGACGGCCGCCTGCGCGACCCGCAGGAACTGCGCGCCGAACTGCAGGGCGTGATCGGCAGCCAGGACCCCGCGCGCGTCGTGCTGATGTGCGGTTCCGGCGTGACCGCCTGCCACCTGCTGCTGGCGATGGAAAGCGCCGGCCTGAGCGGCGCCCGCATCTACGCCGACTCCTGGAGCGGCTGGGTCAGCGACAGCACCCGCCCGGTCGCCACCGGCGCCTGAGTCGCGCGGGGTCGGATCCGTTTCCCAGCGGGGAAAGGCTCTGACCCCACCGGCCCGGTAGCCGTGCAGGGCGCAGTCGAGCACGGCTCGACTCTACAAAATCGCATTTCGATCGATGTGACCCCGTGCCGACCAACGGTCGGCACCCACCATCAGCAGCAGGTTCCGGCAGATAGAGGCCAGTAGATCCACGCCATGCGTGGATGAAATCCATCAGATATCGAATTCCAGATTGGGGTCAGAGCCCGCTGCGCAGCAACGGGATCCGACCCCGTGCCGTACCAACAGATCGCGGCCAACTGTCGAAGGCGGGGTGGGTCCGGTTGAGGGGGCGTGAGCCGCATGGATGCGGCGACCGAGCTTACAGGGATGTACTTGCAGCGTCCCCCTCAACCGGACCCACCCCGCCATCCCACGGATAGCCAGCTTTTGACGTTGACGTTGACGTTGACGTTGACGTTGATCCGGCAGGTGCAGGGCGCAGCCCTGCCGATCACTCCAACCCTTGCAACGGCACCCTCGCCAGCACCCGCGCCCACGGAAACAACGGCCCCGGATCCCGCTTGCGCGCCACCGTCAGCCCCGCATCATCACTGGCCGGCACCTGCTCCAGATCCAGCTGGTCGTGCCCGGCAATCCGCTGCAGCGACGGATATCGTGCCACCAGCGCCAGCAGCAGCGCCTCCAGCGCAACCAGCTGCGCCTCCGTATACGGCTCGTCCATCGCCTGGTGGTGGCTGTCGAACCAGTGCGGGTAGCGGCCGGTGTTGACCAGCTCGATGCCCACCGTATCGGCGTTCATGCCGCGCACGTGGTGGGCGATGCGCTCCGGCGCCACGTACTGCACCACGCTGCCATCGCGGTCGATGTAGAAATGACCGCTGTTGCCCGCGCCGCTGTCGTACAGCACACGCTCGCCATACTCGCGGGCCATCGCCAGGTCGGGCAGCTCGGTGCAGTGGATCACCACCATCCGCAGGCTGTCGGCATCACGCAGGGGCAGGCGGTCATGGTAGGGCAGGGGCTGCAGCTGCAGGCCGGGCAGGAGCGGGGTGGGCATGCGGCGATGCTAGCATTGCAGCATGAACCTGCCTTCCCGATCGACGTTGAGCCGCTCCCTGGGAGCGCATGCATGAGCCGCGGCCACTGCATCCTCTCCCACGGCTTCGAGAGTGGCCCGGAGGCCACCAAGGTCACCGCGCTGGCCGAGGTTGCCGAGCGCCTGGGCTGGACCCATGAGCGCCCCGACTACACCGACCTGGACGCGATGAGCGGGATCAGCCGCGTCGGCGACGTACGCACCCGCCTGCAGCGCCTGGTCGAGCGTGCCGCCGCGGCCGCCACGCAGGGGCCGGTGGTGCTGGCCGGCTCCAGCCTGGGCGCCTACATTTCCGGCATCGCCTCGCTGCAGGTGCCGGTGGCCGGCCTGTTCCTGATGGTGCCGCCCACCACCATGGGCCCGATGCCGGCGCTGGACGCCGCCGCCGTGCCGACCACCGTGGTCCAGGCCTGGCATGACGACGTGGTGCCGGCCGCCGGGGTCATCGCCTGGGCGCAGGCGCGCTCGGCGCAGCTGTTGCTGGTGGACGACGGCCACCGCCTGGAACGCCATGTGGAGGCCTCCGCGCAGGCCTTCGAGCGCCTGCTGCGCCAGCTGTGAAGCCCGGGCGCACGGCGCGCCCGCCCGCTTTGACTACAATGGCAGCCCCGCCGCCCCGGCGCGGGCCTGCCGGCCGTGTCCACGGCCCTCCTTTCCGACTGGCCCGGCCCCTGTGCCGCGCCCGACCACCTGCGAACCGATCCCGTGAAATTCTTCGTCTCCTGTGCCAAGGGCCTGGAATACCTGCTTGCCGATGAACTGTCGGCCCTGGGCCTTGGCAAGGCCACCGCCACCATTGCCGGCGTCAACGCCGATGGCGAACTGGAGCAGGCGCTGCGGATCGTCATGTGGTCGCGCCTGGCCAGCCGCGTGCTGTGGCCGATCGACGAGTTCGAGTGCCCGGACGAGCAGGCACTGTACGACGGCGTGCGTGCGCTGCCGTGGCATGAGCACGTCAAGCCGGAAATGACCCTGGCGGTGGACGCGCATGTGTCCGGCGACAAGATCACCCACGCGCGCTTCGCCGCGCAGCGGATCAAGGACGCCATCGTCGACCGCATGCGCGATGAAGGCCTGGAACGCCCCTCGGTCAACACCGACCTGCCCGACGTGCGCGTGAACCTGTCGCTGCGCAAGGGCCGTGCCTCGCTGTCGATCGATCTCGGCGGTGGCCCGCTGCACCGCCGTGGCTGGCGCGGTGCCGCCCACGAGGCGCCGCTGAAGGAAAACCTGGCCGCCGCGCTGCTGATGCGCGCGCAGTGGCCGCGCCTGCACGCCGCCGGTGGTGGCCTGCTGGACCCGATGTGCGGCAGCGGCACGCTGCTGATCGAAGGCGCGCTGATGGCCGCCGACGTCGCGCCCGGCCTGATGCGCCATGGCAGCCTGCCGCCGAGCCGCTGGCTGGGCTTCGACAAGGCCGCTTGGAAGGCGATCCAGAGCGAAGCGCGTGACCGCGAAGCTGCTGGCTTGGCCGCGCTGAAGCCGGTCATCCACGGCAGCGACATCGACCCGGTGGCCATCCAGGCCGCGCGTGAGAATGCCGAAGTGGCCGGCGTGGCCCATGCCATCCGCTTCACCCGTGCGGACGTGGCCGACCTGGCCGCACCGGAGCAGGAAATCGGCGCGGTGGTCTGCAACCCGCCCTACGACGAGCGCCTGGCCGCCGATCCGGCGCTGTACCGCGCGCTGGGCAACGCACTGCAGAAGGCGGTGCCGCAGTGGCGTGCCAGCCTGCTGTGCGGCAACGACGAACTCGCTTTCGCTACCGGCCTGCGCGCCGGCAAGAAGTACCAGATGTTCAACGGTGCGCTGGAATGCGCGCTGATCATCTGCGATCCGATCGCCGTGCCGGGCCGCGACCCGGCACAGCCGCGCGAACTGAGCGAAGGCGCGCAGATGGTGGCCAACCGCCTGCGCAAGAACCTTAAGAAGTTCAAGAGCTGGCGCGCGCGCGAGGACATCACCTGCTTCCGCGCCTACGATGCCGACCTGCCGGAATATGCGGCGGCCATCGACGTCTACGAAGAAGACCGTGGCCAGCGCCGTACCTTCCTGCACGTGCAGGAATACGCCGCACCGGCCGCGATTCCGGAACACGACGTGCGCCGCCGCCGCAACGAACTGCTGGCTGCCGCGCGCGAAGTGTTCGGCGTTCCGCCGGAGCAGGTGTCGATGAAGTCGCGCGAGCGCGGCAAGGGCGGCAGCAAGTACGGTCGCTTCGAGCAGCGTGACGAGTTCATCGTGGTGCGTGAGAACAACGCGCTGCTGCAGGTGAACCTGTTCGATTACCTCGATACTGGCCTGTTCCTCGACCACCGCCCGCTGCGCCGGATGATGGCCGAGCAGGTGCGTGGCAAGCGTTTCCTCAACCTGTTCTGCTACACCGGCGTGGCCAGTGTGCAGGCGGCGGTGGCAGGCGCGGCCAGCACCACCAGCGTCGACCTGTCGGCCACCTACCTGCAGTGGTGCTACGACAACCTGGCGCTGAACGGCCAGGGCGGCAACCAGCACCTGCTGGTGCAGGCCGATGCGATGGCGTGGCTGGAAGGCGACCGCGGCCAGTACGACGTGATCTTCTGCGATCCGCCGACGTTCTCGAACTCGGCCCGTGCCGACGACTTCGACGTGCAGCGCGAGCAGCTGAAGCTGCTGCGTGCGGCGGTGGCGCGCCTGGCACCGGGCGGCGTGCTGTATTTCTCCAACAACTTCCGCCGCTTCAAGCTGGAAGAAAATGCCATTGCCGAGTTCGCCCAGTGCCGCGAGATCACCGCGCGCACGATTGGCCCGGACTTCGAGCGCAACGCGCGCATCCACCGCGCGTGGGAACTGAAGCGCCTGGGCTGACCCCGGTCGTGAATGGGGTCAGAGCCCTTGCGCATTGCGCAAGGGATCCGACCCCGGCTGCCGGGTTAGAGCACCGCCACCACCAGGCCGAGAACCGGCAGCGCGATGGCCAACGGCGCGATCCACGCCTGCCGGTACGGGTACAGGCCAAAGGCCAGCGGCACGCCGGCCAGGGTCAATGCACCCAGCCACAGCACCGGGCCCATCGCCCAGCCGTGGTCGACCACGCACAGCGCGAACGCGACCGTCAGCAACACCCAGCCCAGCACGCGCCACTGCGTGCGCCGTGCCGGCGTCGCGGCGGCCTTGCCGTGGAGGTCCTGCTGGTGCTTTTCCATCGCCAGCGACAGCGCGGTGAACGCGGAGAACGACAGGGTCAGGGCCAGCAGCATCATGCGCTGGCCTCCGCTTCGGTAGCCGCAGGCGCAGCCGGTGCCTTGGCGGCTGCAGCCGCCGCTGCGCGCTTCTTCTTTTCGGCCGCGCTCAGCGACGGCGTCCAGCGCTGCATGCGCCAGCCGCACATCGCCAGCATCGCGCCAAACGCAAGCATCGACAGGTCAAAACCAGCCAGCACCCAATCGCCATTGAGCAAGGTCACGCCCAGGTGCGCGTGGGTGGTCAGGGCATTGACCACCGGCACCAGCGCGAAGGCGGCCGCGCCGATGTACAGCTGCCACGCCCACATCATCCTCTTGGGCCAGATGAAGGCGGCCAGCAGGGCGGCGCCCCAGGCGTAGAAGAACACGTTGGCCTCGGCGTTCGAACGCTCGGCCATCTCCAGCGGCAGCAGGCGGTTGCCCCAGAAGTAGGCGGCAAACGAGATCGGCAGGCCGGCCACGGCGCCGATGTTCAGCGCATCGACCAGGCGCAGGCCGAAGCCGATGCGCCCACTCTTGGCATGCTTGGGCCGTTCCTTCACCGCCCACAGCACCACGCCGCTGGCGACCATCAGGCAGCCGGTCAGGCCGGACAGGAAGAACAGTGCACGCAGGCCCCAGTCGGCAAAGCGTGCCAGATGCAGGCCGTACAGCACGCCGCGGGTGGCGGTGGCGCCACCGGAGGGCGGTGTTTCTTCCAGCAATGCACCGCTGACCATGTCGTAGCGCACGGCCGGGGTGTCGGTGGACAGGCGCTTGCCATCACGCTGGCGGATGTCGATCACCGCATTGGCCGCGCCCGGGTTGGACACGGTGAAGCCGGCCACTTCCACGCCGTGCCAATGCGCACGCGCGCTGTCCAGCAGTTGCGCGATCGGCAGCGGTGTTGCGCGGCCTTCGGCCGGCGCGGTCACCTCCGGCATGCCGCCGAAGGCTTCGCTGAAGAACTTGTCCTCGTCCTGCGGGTAGGCGACTTTCACGCCCCACGGCAGGTACATGATCATCAGCGTGACGATGCCGGTGTAGGTGATCATCGCGTGGTAGGGCAGGGCCATCACCGCGCTGACGTTGTGGAAATCGAGCCAGGAGCGCAGGCCCTTGTCCTTGCGGAAGGTGAAGAAGTCCTTGAAGATTTTCTTGTGGGTGATGACGCCGGTGATGATCGCCACCAGCATGAACATCGCGCAGAAGCCGACCAGATAGCGTGCCCACAGCACCGGGATGTAGTGCAGGTCGAAGTGCAGGCGGTAGAAGAAATCACCGCCGCGGGTCTCACGGGCCTTCAGTGCCTGGCCGGTGTTGGGGTCGAGCGTGGCATCGCCGAAGCCGCCTCGACGGCCACGGCTGGGGTCGGCCAGTTCCGGGGGCAGTCGCCAGAAAATCTGCATGGCCGGGTTGCGCGGCTGCGGCAGGGTGACGAACCAGTTCTCGGCCTGCGCGGCGTTGGCCTGCAGGTAGTCCACCGCGCGCTGCGCGGCGACGTCGATGCTGACGTTGCTGGACGGCAGCTCCGGGCGCATCCAGCGGCTGATTTCTTCGCGGTAGTAGCTGGCCGTGCCGGCCATGAAAATCAGCAGCAGCAACCAGCCGACCAGCAAGCCGGTCCAGGTGTGCAGCCAGGCCATCGACTGGCGGAATCCGTTCTTCATGCCCAGGCCCCCAGCATGCGCGCGATGGCAGCCATCAGCAGGGCGGGAGCGAGAATGCCGACCCACGCACGCAGCGCGCTGCGGGTGGCGAACGCCCACAACGCCGCGCAGGCGGCGACCAGAATGGCCAGCAGCATGCCGGTCAGCACGGTCTGCCCGCGTGCGCCGGGCAGCGCCACCGCGCAGAACACGCTGGTGGCCGAAGCCAGCGCATAGCCGCCGAAGATCGCGGCCAGGGAACGGGACAGCACTCCCCAGCGTTCGCTGGCGAAGAAGGTGCTGAGGCGGGAGCTGGCAAGTTCGGGCGAGCGGTCCACGGCGGTCCTGCAGGTTCGTTGGAAGAAAGGCCGGCGCACCGAAGTGCGCCGGGGGTGGCCATCCGTGGCCGGGCGCCGGTCGCAGAACCGGCGCCATCCATCAGGGAATCAGAGCTTCCAGCGCAGCGTCACGCTGACGTTGCGCGGCTCACCCCAGTACACGCCGTTGTAGAAACCGACGTTGCTGTAATACTTCTTGTCCAGCAGGTTGCTGATGTTGAGCTGGGCGCTGAAGTTCTCGTTGAAGCGGTAGCCGCCGGCCAGGTTTAGCAGGTAGAACGCGTCCTGCTGGATGACGCCCTGTTCGGTGCGGCCGCTGGTCAGGTAGTCGGCCGCCGGCTTGGTACTGGCGCGCCAGATACGGCTCTGCCAGGTGGCACCGCCGCCGAGCCAGAAGCGGCCATCGAAGCCGCCCGGGCGCCAGCTGGCGTTGAGGCGGAAAGTGTCCTGCGGGGTGGTGCTGTTCTGTACGACGCCGGCCTGGCTGCGGCTGACAGCGTGGGCAAAGCCCGCAGACAGGTTCCAGCTTTCGCCGAGACTGCCCTGTGCTTCCACTTCCCAGCCGTGCACCTTGTTGCCCTTGCCGGTGGAGCGGTAGGCCTGGGTGCCATCCGGAAGCGAATTCAGCGGCACCGAATCATCGACCTCGGCCACGTTGTCCTTCTCGCCCTCGAAGATCGCTGCCGAGGCATTCAGCAGGCCGCCGAAGAACTCGGCCTTCAGGCCGCCTTCGTACATCTTGCCGACCACCGGCTCCAGGTAGCTGCCGTTCTTGTCGCGGTAGTTCTGCGGCGCGAAGATGTCGGTGTAGCTGGCATAGGCGCTGAGCACGCGGTTGAAGTCGTACACCACGCCGGCATACGGCGTGGTCTGGTCCTTGGGCTTGTAGCCGGTGCGCGTGGTGCCCGTGCCATTGCCGCTGCTGTCGTAGCTGTAGCGCC
This sequence comes from Stenotrophomonas sp. SPM, assembly GCF_003105135.1. Lineage (NCBI taxonomy): Bacteria > Pseudomonadati > Pseudomonadota > Gammaproteobacteria > Lysobacterales > Lysobacteraceae > Stenotrophomonas > Stenotrophomonas sp. SPM. The sequence goes on from NZ_QETL01000028.1 coordinate 38,289, forward strand.
AGGTCTTGGTTTCCCAGTTGCCGTAGCGCACGCCGGCCACCACCAGCAGCGGGTCGGTCAGGCGCAGGCGGGTAGCCACGTAGGCTGCCTGCTGGCGCAGCTCATCCTGCGAACCGAGGTAGCCCGGACGGGTGACCGACAGCGGCGCGACATCGCCGGTCCAGTTCCGCCAGTCGGGCACCTGGGCGTAACTGGCGGGGTAGGGGTCGATGGAGGCCGCGGGGTACTCGCCCTTGCGCACCGACTGGCCTGCGCCGAACACCACTTCCTGGGTGTGGCCGAACAGTTCGAAGCTGCCGGTGGCGTTGACGTCCACCACATCCATCGTGCTGTCTTCCACGAAGTTGCCGATGTAGGCCAGCACGCCGGTGCCATCGGCACGCGGGTAACCCTGCGCGCCATACCAGACCGCGCCATCGGTGTTGCGCTTGGCGCGGCTGATCGCGGCCTTCACCGACCAGTGGCTGCCCAGTTGCTGTTCCAGCCGCGCGAAGGTGGTCTTCTCGATGATCGGCCAGCTGCTCCACGATGCGGAGAGGTTGGTCGAGCGCGGCAGGTTGGCCGGCGTGCCATCCGGGCCCCAGTACGGCACCACGCCCCAGGTCACACCGCGGGTATGCGGCGACTGGTACTCGTAACCCACTTCGAACAGCGTGCTGTCGGTCAGGTCGGCCTGGACGATGCCGTAGAACACGTCCTTGTCGAGCTGGTAGACATCACGGAACGAATCGCTCTGCTGCTTGGCGGCGACCACGCGCGCGCGGATGCGGCCGTCCCAGGCAACCGGGCCGCCGAGATCGGCTTCCAGGCGCTGGTTGCCCCAGCGGCCCAGAGTCAGGTTGGCACCCATCTGGAAGGTATCGGTCGGGCGCTTGCGCACCATGCTGATGGTGCCGGACGGATCACCGGCGCCGGTGGTCAGGCCGGTGGCACCGCGGATCACTTCGATGCGCTCGTAGATCACGTTGTCGGTATTGGTCTTGATCGACCCACCGAACGTGTTAAGCATGCCGTCGATCTGGAAATTGGTGATGTTGTAGCCGCGCGAGACATAGTTGATGCGCTCGCTGTCGGTGACCGCCACATGCACGCCGGTGACCTGGCCCATCACATCGGACAGCGAGAACAGGCCCATGTCGTCGAGGCGCTGGCGGGTGATGACGGTGACCGACTGCGGCGTCTCGCGCAGCGACAGGTCCAGCTTGGTCGCGCTGCGCGCGTTCTTCACCGTATAGCCGTTCTGGATCTCGCCGTCGGCGGTCACCTTCACCGTATCCAGCGTGCGCGCATCGGCAGCGGACGGTGCATCGGCGTGGGCCAGCGGGGCACACAACAGCGTGGCCAGGGCCAGCGCCAAGGGTGAAACGACGGGAATGTTCGGTCGGGCCATACAGTGCGATTCCATGCAGGAGAAAACCATCAGCGATGGAATCCATGCGTGCGGGCGCCCGCGCGGAATCGCGCGACCCGAGGCATCTCCCATCGCCACGCGCTGACGGCCAGAACCGTCGGCGCACGAGGAGCCGGGGATGTACACGGGCGGAAGCGCGGTGGGGGCGCCAGGTGGCTGAGCGTACAACCGATCAGTAAATGATAGGCATTCGCATTTCGTTAATCAAGCGTGGGTTGGCCGGGGCCTGGGGCCCCCGCCTTCAGCGCGACGCGCAGGCGCGGGTGACGTCGTCGTTGAGCTGCCGCTGTGGCGTGCGCGTGCCGAACCACTCGGCCATCTCGCGGCGCGCACGCGCTTTGTCGCAGGCTTCGGCATTGCTGGCGGCCTCGATGACCGTGCCGGAGCCCTGCGGCGCACTGCGGCCGGCATTGGCCTGAAGCTGACGGCGGGCATCGCGGAGCTCGCGGTCGACCCGCTCCGATTCCTGCCAGCTCAGCTTGGGATCACGCACGATCGGCCGCGTCACGCCCGTATCCTGCCCGCTGGGGCAGGGCAGCGTCTGGTAGACGCTACGACCACCATCGTTGCACTTGTACACACGCTGCGCGCACGCATCACCGGCCGCGGCCAGCAGCGGCAGCAACATCCACATCCTTCGCATGGATCCCCCCCACGGGCCACCCTGGCCCGCATGGCGCGGGAGCATAAGGAGTGTGACCCCGGTCGCGCAATATGCCTTCGCCTTCCGCCAGACATGGGGTCACAGCCCGTTGCGTCGCAACGGGATCCAACCCCGTGCCGACCAACGGTCGGCACCCACCCTCAGCAGCAGGTCCCAACAGCTCGCGGGAAACTGTCGAAGGCGGGGTGGGTCCGGTTGCGGGGGCGTGAGCCGCATGGATGCGGCGACCGAGCTTACATGGACGTACTTGCAGCGTCCCCCG
>NZ_QETL01000029.1:0-38891 GCF_003105135.1 Stenotrophomonas sp. SPM
TGTCGGATTGCGGGGTGTCCGCCGCATGGATGCGGCGGCCAAGCCTACAGGGACGTACTTGCGGCGTCCCCGCAATCCGACACCGCCCCGCCAACCCACGGATAGCCCGCTTTTGACGTTGACGCTGACGTTGCATTGAGCAGGTGCAGGGCTGCAAGCCCTGCCGAAAACCCACCCCTCAAACCGTGATGGTCTGGGTCAGCGACTCCCACGTCGGCGGCACCGGCCACGCGGCCGCCTGGTTGCCATCCAGCACCCGCCGCAGGTCGCGCGGATCAATCTGCGGTGCCAGCACATGCACCAGCTCCAGCGCGTAATCGCGCAGCACCCGATCGCGCGGCAGCACCGCCCACGCAATGCACTCGGTGATCGGCTCCGGCGCCGGCCACGCGCGCAGGTCTTCGTCGCTGGCACTCACGGCCATCTCGGCCAGCAGGCCCACGCCGAGGCCGGTGCGCACATAGGTCTTGATCAGGTCCGCATCCAGCGCCGTCAGCGCCAGGTCAGGCACCAGCCCGTTGGCCGCGAAGGCGCGCTGCAGCGAGGAATTGGGGCGGGTGGAGGATTCGTAGCTGATCAGCGGCTGGCGGGACAGCGCGGCCAGGTCCGGCGCGCGGCCGGCACGGTCCAGCGGGTGGCCCTTGGGCACCACCACCAGCCGGCGCCAGCGGAACAGCGGCACGGCGATGCCATCGGTCGGTTCGCCACCGGCCGTGCTGATGATCGCGATGTCGGCATCCCCCTGGTTCAGGCGGTCCAGCGCATCGGCCTCACCGGCCTGCTGCAGGTGCACGCTCACCTGTGGGTAGGCCTGCTTGATCGCCGCCACCGCCGGCGGCAGCACGAAGCGCGCCTGGGTGTGGGTGGTGGTCAGGATCAGCTGACCCTGGCTTTCGCGCCGCTGGTTGGCGGCATAGGTGCGGATGTTGTTGGCCTCGGCCAGCACCGCGCGCGCGCGGGAGATCACTTCGGTACCGGCCGGGGTGACCGATTCCAGGCTGCGCCCCTTGCGCACGAACAGCAGGAAACCCAGCTCGTCCTCCAGCTGCTTGAGCTGCTTGGACAAGCCAGGCTGGGTGGCGTGCACGCGCGAGGCCGCAAGCGTGATGTTCATCTCAGCGTCGGCGATGGCGACCAGGTAGCGCAGCTGGGTAAGCGTCATGGCGGGCGGGGGCGCGGGGGGCGGAGGTCCACTCTAGGGTCTATTGCCATCACCAGCTTATAACCAAACGTTTTTTAAGAAAGGTATCTGGTCATTTCCGGGCGTCATAAGCCGGCGCTACGGTCAGCCGGCAGCCGCTGGCCTGAACGGCCAGCCTCCCCCCTTCCGCCCGCCGGCCCCCGGCGCGGCCCGCTTCCGGAGCGCTTCCATGGCCCTGTACGACTCCATCCTCGACACCATCGGCAACACCCCCATCGTCAAACTGCAGCGCCTGGCCCCGCAGGGCGTCACCGTGTACGCCAAGGTCGAGTCGTTCAACCCGGGCGGCTCGGTGAAGGACCGCCTGGCGCTGGCCATCATCCTCGACGCCGAGGAACGCGGCCTGCTCAAGCCCGGCGACACGATCGTAGAGGCCACTTCGGGCAACACCGGCGTGGCCCTGGCAATGGTCGCCGCCGCGCGCGGCTACAAGTTCGTGGCCACCATGGTCGAGACCTTCTCGGTGGAGCGCCGCAAGCTGATGCGCGCCTATGGCGCCAAGGTGATCCTGACCCCGGCCGCCGAGCGTGGCAGCGGCATGGTGCGCAGGGCGCGCGAGCTGGCCGAAGAGCACGGCTGGTTCCTGGCCAGCCAGTTCGCCAACCCGGCCAACCCGGCCTACCACCGCAACACCACGGCGGCGGAGATCCTGCGCGACTTCGCCGGCAAGCGCCTGGACTACTTCGTCAGCGGCTGGGGCACCGGCGGGACCCTCACCGGCGTCGGCGAGGTATTGAAGGTCGCCCGCCCGCAGACCCGCATTGTCGCAACCGAACCGGCGGGCGCCGCCCTGCTGAAGGGCGATGACTGGAAGCCGCACAAGATCCAAGGCTGGACCCCGGACTTCGTGCCGGACGTGCTCAACCGCGACGTGGTCGATGAACTGCTCACCGTCGAGGACGATCGCGCCATCGCCACCGCGCGCCGCCTGGCGGCGGAGGAAGGCATCTTCGTCGGCATCTCCGCCGGCGCGACGCTCGCCAGCGCGCTGGACGTGGCCGCCCGCGCCGAACCGGGCGCGGTGATCCTGGCGATGCTGCCGGACACTGGTGAACGCTACTTCTCCACGCCGCTGTTCGCCGATGTGAACGAAGGTTCCGACGACGACTGGCTGGCCGGCCTGCCGTAAGCGGCACGGGGTCATCCACCCAAGGTAGCGCCGGGCCATGCCCGGCGTTTCCTTTTCCGGCTGACCTCTTTCTGCTTCAGCCTGCGTGAAGGTTATTGCCCCCATCGTGCATGAAGGCCGTAATCGCAGCGCGTGAGACGGTCATGACGCAGCATGGATGCCCTCTCCACTACGGTGGGTGCAGCCAGCGCGGGCACGGCGCGCAACAACAACAGGCAGGAGACGGACGCATGAAGATCGAAGTGTGGCAGGGCGACATCACGACCCTGGCGGTGGATGCGATCGTCAACGCGGCCAACGAAACCCTGCTCGGCGGTGGCGGTGTGGACGGTGCCATCCATCGTGCAGCCGGCCCAGGATTGCTGGCCGAGTGCGAGCGTCTGCCGGAACTGCGCCCGGGTGTGCGCTGCCCGACCGGCGAAGTCCGCGCCACCGACGCCTATGCATTGCCCGCGCGGCACGTGCTGCATACGGTCGGCCCGGTCTGGCATGACGGCCAACGCGACGAACCCGCCCTGCTGGCGAACTGCTACTGGAAATCGCTGCAGCTGGCCGAATCGCTGGGCGTGCAGTCGATCGCGTTCCCGGCCATCAGCTGCGGCGTCTACGGCTACCCGCTGTACCAGGCCGCACAGGTGGCGGTGACCGAGACGCTGGCGTGGCAGCGCAGCCATGCGCAGCCGATGCGCATCGTGCTGGTGGCGTTCAATACCGCCACCGCGAAGGCCTACCAGCAGGCGCTCAGTGCGGCCGGCCAGGCGGTAGAGGCCGAACGCATCCTGCCGCTGCCGCCGCTGGGTGATGCCGGATACGTCGCCGCGCATTGAGGCGCAGCGACGCAGGTGGATGAAAGGCCATCCACGCATGGCGTGGATCTACTGGACGCGCAGCTCCACCACGCCGGAATCGCCGCTCACGCTGGACACCTCCACCGTGTAGTGGCCGGCCGGCAACGTCTCCTGCAGGCGCGCGTCCGTGCCGTTGCCACCATCATCGTCCTCGATGTCGATATCGCCGCCGACCAGGTGCAGCACCGTATCGACCTGGCTGGACACCGCATCCAGCTGCACCTGCTTCGGCGCGTCCAGGCGCAGCAGGAAACGCCGGCCGCCTTCATCATCAAGCGTGGTGAACACGCTGCCCGAGACGGGGAGTGTCGTGCCGTCCTGCTCGACCAAGGTGGTCGGCGAGTTGCTACGCTTGACATCCAGGGTGAACGCGCCGTTCTCCTCGTCATCCAGGCTGCTGACGTTGAGCGTGTAGCGGCCCGGCTGCAGCAGCAGGCTGATGCGCGAATCGGTGCCTTCGCCGCCATCGTCGTTCTCGGCATCCTGGCCCTCGCCCTCCAGCGTCAGCAGGGTGTCGAACACGTCCGAACGCAGGTCGATGGTGTAGAGGCCGGCCGTGTCCACCTGCAGCGTGTACGCCTGCGACGACTCCAGCAGCAGGTCGGACACATGGCCCGCGTTGATGATCGGCGTGCCGTCATGGGGCTTCAGCACTTCCGCGCGCAGCCGGAACGGACCGTAGGTCTCCGGCGCATTGGCGTTCACCGCCACCTGGTAACTGCCGCCACCTTCGGCACGGAACGCGACAGCAACGTCACTGCCCTCGTAGTGGGTGCGGCTGCGGGCCACCACCTTGCCGTCATGGAAGACGGTCATCGCGCCGCGGAGGGTGCCGGTCAACGTGATGCCGACGCGCTGCTTGTCCTGCACGGTGATCTGGTAGAGCTGATGGCGGCTGCCGTTGTTGAAGTTCATGCCGCTGCGCGACGTGATCTCGCCGGACACCGGCCTGTCGAACTGCAGCACGGGCACCCTGCCCTTCGGCTCGGCCGAGCCGATGCGGTTGCAGCCTGCCACGGACAGCACCGTGACGATGGACAGCGCGATCGCGGTGGTACGCATTGAACCTCTCCCTGGCCTACGCGGTTATCCCGCGCGCACAGGCCTGCGCGAGGGAGCAGCAACGATACCCACAAAAGCAGACGCCGGCATGATGCCGGCGTCTGCGGTGTCACGTCATGCGGGGAAGCGGGCGGCTCAGCCGTTCCACTTGCCCAGCGCGGCCAGGCCGTTGTCCTTGGCGCGCTCGTACACGGTCTTCTGGGCAGCGGCGTAGTTACCCTTCATGTCCTTGGCCCACAGCTTCAGCGCGGCCTGCTGCATGGCGCGGCCGTAGGAGAAGCTCAGCGGCCACGGCAGGTTGCCCATCTGGTTCATCGCGTTCAGGTGCTCGGTCGACTGCTCGTCAGTCTGGCCACCGGACAGGAACACCACGCCCGGCAGGATCGCCGGCACGGTGCTCTTCAGGCACATCACGGTCGATTCGGCCACTTCCTCGGCGTCGGCCTGCTCATCGCAGCCCTTGCCGGAGATGACCATCGAAGCCTTCAGGATGGTGCCTTCCAGCAGCACGTTCTGCTGGTACAGCGCGTCGAACAGCGAACGCAGGGTGGCTTCGGTGACTTCGTAGCAGGTCTCGATGTCGTGGTCGCCGTCCATGATCACTTCCGGCTCGACCATCGGCACCAGGCCGCATTCCTGGCACAGGGCGGCGTAACGGGCCAGCGCGTGGGCGTTGGACTCGATGCAGGTGCCCGACGGGGTGTTGTCGCCGATGTTGATGACCGCACGCCACTTGGCGAAGCGCGCACCCAGCTTGTAGTACTCCTGCAGGCGCTCACGCAGGCCGTCGAGGCCTTCGGTGACCAGCTCGCCCGGGCAGCCGGCCAGCGGGTGTGCACCCTTGTCCACCTTGATGCCCGGGATCATGCCGTGGTCGGCCATGTACTTGGCGAACGGCACGCCGTCCTTGGTCGACTGACGGATGGTTTCGTCATACAGGATGGCGCCGGAAATGTGCTCGTTGAGCTTCGGCGTGGTCAGCAGCAGCTCGCGGTAGGCACGACGGTTCTCCTCGGTGTTCTCGATACCGACGCCGGCGAAACGCTTGGCGATGGTAGCGGTGGATTCGTCGATCGCGATGATGCCCTTGCCCGGGGCGACCATGGCCTGGGCGGTTTCAGCCAGCTGTTCGATGCTCATGTATTTCCTGTGGCGGGTGCGGGAAAAACGTAAGTATAGCCCCGCTGCCCGTTGCCTCGCCGTGGAGGACAGGATGGAAACGCTTCCATGTCTGTGCAGGACAAAGGATGTCCTGCGGTAGGGGTCGGAGCCCCTGCGGGGATCCGACCCCGGATCGGCAGCGCCGACCCGATACCGTCAGGGCTTACAGATCGCCCAGGCCACTGGCGCGACCGTCCTGGCCCACTTCCAGCAGGCGCAGCGTATTGGTGGCGCCATGGGTTTCCATGTGCTCGCCGCTGGTGAACACGACGCGGTCACCGGCCTGCAGCAGGTCCGATTCCACCAGCAGGCGGATGCTGCCGCGTGCGGCTTCGCGCGGGGTCAGGCCGCGGCTGTCGAAGTTGATCGGGTACACGTCGCGCATCAGCGCCATCTGGCGGCGCGCGCCGTCATGGCGGGTGACCGCAAACACCGGTGCCTTGGCGCGGAAACGCGACAGGTAACGGGCGGTGCCACCGGATTCGGTCATCGCCACGATGGCGCGCACGCCGACGTGCTGCGACAGGAACATGGTGGCCATGGCGATGGCCTGGTCGGCACGTTCCAAATTGCGCGGCGAAGCGTTGAAGTCGGTCTCGGTCTGGAACTGGCGCTCGGCACCCAGGCAGATGCGGGCCATCGCTTCGACCGCCTTCACCGGATAGGCACCGGCGGCGGTTTCGGCCGACAGCATCACCGCATCGGTACCGTCGATGACCGAGTTGGCCACGTCCAGCACTTCGGCGCGGGTCGGGATCGGGCTTTCCACCATCGACTGCAGCATCTGCGTGGCGGTGATCACTACCTTGTTCTGCGCCAGCGAGGCCTTGATGATCTTCTTCTGCAGGCCCGGCAGTTCGGCATCGCCGATTTCCACGCCGAGGTCGCCACGGGCCACCATCACCACGTCACTGGCTTCGACGATCTCTTCCAGGTTCTCGATGGCTTCGGTGCGCTCGATCTTGGACACCAGCGCTGCGTAACAGCCATGCGATTCGGCGATCTCGCGGGCATCGTTCATGTCCTGCGCGTTGCGGCAGAAGGACACGGCGATGAAGTCGACGCCGATCTTGGCGACGATGCCGATCAGTTCCTTGTCGCGCTCGGTCAGTGCGCCCAGCGACAGGCCGCCGCCCTGCTTGTTCAGGCCCTTGCGGTCGGACAGCGCGCCATCGTTGAGCACGGTGTTGATGATGCGGTCGCCCTGCACCTCGACCACCTGCAGCTGCATCAGGCCGTCGTCGAGCAGCAGGACATCGCCCGGGCCCACGTCCTGCGGCAGGCCGAGGTAGCTCACGCCCACCTGGCTGGCATCGCCCGGGCCGGCGTTGTCGCTGGCGATCAGGTCGAAACGGTCACCGGCCTTCAGGTACACCTTGCCTTCGGCAAAGCGCTCGATGCGGATCTTCGGGCCCGGCAGGTCGGCCAGGATGCCCACTTCCACGCCCACGCGGGCTGCGGCGGCACGGACATCGGCGGCGCGCTTGGCCTGGCCGGACGGGTCACCGTGGCTGAAGTTGAGGCGAACCACGTTCACGCCTGCGCGGAACAGATCCTCCAGCACGCCCGGCGGGTCGGTCGCCGGACCGAGGGTGGCTAGGATCTTGGTGCGACGCTGACGCTCGAACATGGTGACTGGGCCTCTCCCGTTAAAGGAGGGAAATTAGCACATCCTTCACGCCCCATGTATACGGTTACAGCCTTGGGGCGCCTGACTCTGCGGGACATCGAACGGACATGTTCCGGACAGAGGCTGGCTGGCGGGTGTGCGGCGCCCGCCGGGCAGGGCAGCAACGGGGTCAGAGCCCTTTCCGGGGAAAGGGATCCGACCCCGGCATCGGTCAGGCCACCAGGACCAGCAACTGCGCCGGTTCGCGGGCCAGGTGGCCGGCACCGGCCTCGGTCAGCTCGGCTTCGCCGCCGAAACCCCACAGCACGCCCACGTTGCGCAGGCCGTGGTGGCGCGCGCCTTCGATGTCCATGCGGCGGTCGCCGATCATCCAGCACTGCGCCGGCTGCAGCTGCAGGCGCTGCAGCGCCTCGCCGACCAGCTGCGGCTTGCTGCTGCGCGAGCCATCCGGCGTCGAACCGATGACCTCATCGAACAGGTTGCCGAACGGCAGGTGCTCGACGATGCGCCGCGCGTGCGGCTCGTTCTTGGCGGTGACCACCGCCAGGCGGTGGCCGCGGCCATGCAGCGCGCGCACGGTCGCTTCGATGTCCGGGTAGATCGTGTGCTCGCGCCAGCCTTCCACGTCAAAACGCTCGCGGTAGAAGGCCACGGCCTCCTCCACCCGCACGTGGTCGCCAAACAGCGGGCCGAAGGTGGTGCGCAGCGACGGCCCGATCCAGCCCAGCAGGGTTTCCTGCGGCGGCACCGGGTGGCCCATCTTCTGCAGCGCATAGGCGATGCAGGTGGTGATGCCTACTTCCGAATCGATCAGGGTGCCATCCATGTCGAAGAAGAGCGTTGCACGCTCTTCTCCGCCTGCGCGCATCCCGGCGCTCATGCGCCGCGTGCGGCCAGCGCAGCCACGGCCGGCAGGGTCTTGCCTTCCAGGAATTCCAGGAACGCGCCGCCACCGGTGGAGATGTAGCTGACATCACCGGCGATATCGAACTTGTCGACGGCCGCCAGGGTGTCGCCGCCACCGGCGATGGAGAATGCCCTGGAGCTGGCGATGGCACGGGCCAGCGCTTCGGTGCCCTTGCTGAAGGCTTCGAACTCGAACACGCCGACCGGGCCGTTCCAGACCACGGTGCCGGCCTTCTCGATCAGCTGCGCGTACTGCGCGGCGGTCTGCGGGCCGATGTCCAGGATCAGGTCATCCTCGGCCACGGCGTCGACGGCCTTCACTTCGGCGGCGGCATCGGGCAGGAACTGCTTGGCGGTGACCACGTCCACCGGCAGCGGAATGGCCGCGCCACGTGCCTGCGCATCGGCCACGATCTTCTTCGCGGTATCCAGCAGGTCCGGTTCGTACAGCGACTTGCCCACGTTGTAGCCGGCGGCGGCGATGAAGGTGTTGGCGATGCCGCCACCGACGATCAACTGGTCGACCTTGCCGACCAGGTTGGCCAGCAGTTCCAGCTTGGTGCTGACCTTGCTGCCGGCGACGATGGCCAGCAGCGGCTTGGCCGGGGCGTCCAGCGCCTTGGCCAGCGCATCCAGCTCGGCCATCAGCAGCGGGCCACCGGCGGCGACCGGGGCGAAGCGGATGGCGCCGTGGGTGGAGGCCTGGGCGCGGTGCGCGGTACCGAAGGCATCCATCACGAACACGTCGCAGAGCGCGGCGTACTGCTTGGACAGGGCTTCGTCATCCTTGCCCTCGCCAACGTTCATGCGGCAGTTTTCCAGCAGCACCAGCTGGCCCGGCTGCACGTCGACGCCGTCCACCCAGTCACGCACCAGCGGAACCTCGCGGCCCAGCAGCTCGGACAGGCGCGCGGCGACCGGCGCCAGCGAGTCGGCTTCGCTCCACACGCCTTCCTTCGGGCGGCCCAGGTGCGAGGTGACCATGACGGCGGCACCCTGCTCCAGCGCGCGCTTGAGCGTCGGCAGCGAAGCGGTGATGCGCTGTTCGGAGGTGATGCGGCCATTCTCGATCGGCACGTTCAGATCCTGGCGGATCAGCACGCGCTTGCCGGAGAGGTCGAGGTCGGTCATGCGGACGATGGACATGGGCAACTCTTTGGCTCGGGGACAGGATGCCGGTTACGGCAGACGGGCATTGTATCGGGTGGCGATGCCTGCGGCAGGCAGAGGCGGACAGCGACAGCAACAGCCAAAGCGCTGGCGCTTCGTGGTGCTGTGGGTGGGCCGGGGTGCTGTGGGATTGGCAGGGGACGCCGTAAACCCGTCCATGGGGGCTTGGTCGCCGCATCCATGCGGCTCACACCCCTGCCATCCCACACCACCCCGGCCTCGACAGGTTCATGAGGCAAGCGGATGGCAAAGGCGAAGGCAAGAGCGGTTTCTGATGTCGGATGGAGAAGGAATGTAGAGCCGAGCCCATGCTCGGCTGGAGGTTTCGCGGAAAGCAGCCGAGCGTGGGCTCGGCTCTACAAAGAGCGCGCAGCCACGCAGCTTTTGCTTTTCTTTTTTCTTTTACGTGGGTGGACACCCCTGCCCAACCCACCCGCCCGGCCAAGCGCGGCTTCTGCTCTACGCGACCAACCGCCACCCACGAGGGGCTGCGCCGTTCGCCGAAACCTACGCCGAAGGCGCGGGCTTCTGCCGCAGCAGGCTGACCGCCAGGCCACCCACTACCAGCACGCCCAACCCCAGCAGCGCCCACAACAACCACGCCTTCCAGTCACGCTGCGGCTTCAATGCCGCGTCGCCAGCCAGCGTCTCCGGGGCGCCTTCCAGCCGCGCCAGCGTCGGCTGCCACGACGGGTCGTTGCGCTGGCGCAGTTCCTCGATCAGCACCGCGATCGGTGCTTCGGCGCGGCGTGCGGTGGCGCTGCCCACGGCCAGCGCATATGGCGCTGCGCCCTGGCTGAGGAACACCATCACTTCCGGCTGGTAGCCCAGGCGCAGGGTCGGTGCCGTGGCCGTTTCCACCGGGCTGGCCACCAGCTTCCAGTAGCGGTCACGCCAAGGGCCGCCCAGTGACTGCGCGGCCGACTGCTGGCGCTGGCCGGCCGCGCCCTGCTGCACTTGGTAGGCGATCCACGCTGCGCTGCGGCTCTGCCATTCCGCCTCGGCATCGTCGCGGCTGTAAAGCGTCCACTGCACCAGGCTGTTGTCGGTGCTGGCCACGTCGGCCTTGCTGACCGGGAAGCGTCCATCGAGCTCGAAGGTGAATTCACCCTTGCCGGCAGCAGTGGGTTCCAGCGACAGCCACTCCCACGGCAGTGTCGCCGGCGCCGGCGGCAGTTCGGCCAGTACGCTGCGCAGGGCCGGCAGGCGCGCTTCGCCCTGCGGCAGCACGCGCAGGTAGCGTGCGTTGCCATCCACCTGCAGGCGACGCTGCAGCAGGCGCTTGCCGGCGCGCTGCAGGTCCACCAGCGGCACATCGCGCGCGACCGCACGCCAGTGCTGCAGGTCGTCGCTGGCATCCAGCTGCACCTGCGCCTGCAGCGGTTGCCCGCTGTCGGCCCAGTCCAGCACCAGTGCCGCCAGCGGCTGCTGGCCCAGCACGCTGGCATCGATCAGCCAACCGCCCTGCCCGTTCGCCACGGCACCGCCGCCCACGCGCGCTTCGACCCGCCGCACGCGGCCATCGGTGTCGCGCTCGGTCAGCAGCTGCAGGTCATTGCGCTGCGCTACGGCCAACGGCGGCAGCGCGAACCACGGCAGCTCGCGCTGCACCGGTGGCTGCGCCAGCGGCTGGTCCGGGGCCAGCAGCGCGGAAGGCAACGCCTGGCCCGCCGCGTTGAATACCTGCAGATCGCTGAGATCGGCGCTGCCGGCGCGGCGGTAGATGGCCGGCTCCAGCACCACGCGGTAGGCGCCGGACTGCGCACTGGACAGGCTCAACGGCCACTGTTCGGCGTAGTGCGCGCGGTAATCGGTGGCCTGCGCCGATGCGACGCCGGCCAGCGCCAGTAACATCGGCAGCAGTGCCGTGCTCCACTTCTTCATTGCGTGTTCTCCACGGTCGGCGCGGTGCCCGGGGGCGCCGGCGCCAGATAGCCCACGACCGTGCACAGCAGGCCGTAGGCGATGAACGATGCGATACCCAGCAGGTTGCCCAGGTGCTGGCGGTCGATCAGCACCAGCTTGGCCAGGACCACGGCCATCAGCACGGCGCCCACCATCCACAGCACACGCTGGCCCCGGCGCGAGCCCCAGACCCAGGCGATCACGCCGAGCACGCTCCACAGCACGGTCAGGCTGGTCTGGGCCAGGCTCTCGCGAGCCATCGACGGCGCCCAGGGCACACCACCCCAGTGGTGCACGCCATGCAGCACGGTGCTGGTCAGGGCGATGAAACCGGCCAGGGCAAGCAGCGGCACGCGCAGGCGCTGCAACAGCGCCGGGGCCTGGTTGCCGAACAGCCAGCGCGCGGCCAGCAGCAGGCTCAACCACTGCGCCAGCTCGGCCGGGTTCAGCACCGGCAGCCACGGCAGCGGTGCGGCATCGCCGGCCAGGCTGATGCCGATCCACCAGGCGCAGGCCAACACGCCGAACACCACGCTCTGCAGCGCAACGCGCGCAGCATCGAAGGCGTTACCCAGCGGCCAGCGCAACCACGTCCAGCGCCACAGCGACAACGCCGCCAGCAGCAGCCACGGCAGGGTCACCAGCAGCGCGCTCCAGCCCTGGGCCAGGTGTGCGGTATCACCGCCCCACAGCGCAAGCAGGGACAGCAGCGACGGCCACAGCAGCCACCACAGGAACTGGGCGATACGGGCCACGCCGTCGCCGCCCTGGCGCAGGCACAGCAGGGTGCGCACGCCCAGCACGGCGAACACCGCCCAGCCCAGCGCGCCGTAACCGGCAAACGGCTGCTGGTGCGCATCGCTCTGCAGCAGGGCCAGCGGGAAGCCGGCGGCCAGCATCACCAGCGCGGTCATGCCCAGCGCGCGTGCCGGCTGGCGACGCTGCACCTCGGCTGCCAGCCAGGCGGTGACCGCCGCCAGCACCAGCAGCGCGTCGGCCTGCGCCGCGTGCTCGATGAAGCGGCCGATCTCGTGGACGAACCCGCCCAGCCACCACAGCAGGCCCCACAGGTAATAGACCACGGCCACGTCATGCCGCGTGCGGCGCTGGTAGCTCCACGCACTGGCGAAACCGGCCACGGCCAGCAGCAGCGCGCCGATGGCGGTGGGGTTGAGCAGGAATCGTGTGTCGCCGTGCCAGTAATCGGCACCCACCACGAACGCGAACGCGGCGCCGAGCTGCAGCAACGCGGCAGCGACCTGCGGCAGCCAGCGCTGCTGCCGCAGCCCCAGCCAGGCCAGGCCGGCGCCTTCCAGCGCGAACACCGCACCGGTGGCGCGTGCCGACAGTGCCAGCGGTACCGCCAGGGTGGCAAAGCCCACCGCCAGCACCGCGTGCGACTGCGCCAGCACGCTGTACGAGGTGCGATGGATCAATGCCCGTGCCAGCACCGCATAGATCGCGGCCAGGCCCAGCGCGCACAGCGCCAGCGTCATCGGCTGCTCGTGCAGCATGCCGGCCTGCAGCGAGAACGCGATCAGCGGCGTGCCGAATACCAGGCTGCCGTCGACCAGGTCGCGACGCTCGGCAGGCTGGCGGCGTGCGTACAGCAGCGGGAGCAGCAGGTAGAAGGCAAAGAACAGCAGCAGGAACGGCTCGGTGCTGGCGAATTTGTCGGCGCGGTACTGCAGTACGCCCCAGAACGTGCCGATGCCGAAGGTAAAGGCGAAACCCAGCAGGTTGAGCGCGCGCCACGGACGGAACCAGGCGATGGCGAAGATGCCGGCATTGAGCACCGCGTAGTAACTGAACAGACCCACGTGGTTGCCGCTGCCGGTGGACAGCCACAGCGGCGCCATGAAGCCGGCGAGGATGCCGAGCACCGCCAGCGTGCGCGAGTTCTGCACCACGGCCAGCACGCACAGGCTCGCCACCAGCAGGATCGAGCTGGCGAAGGCGAAACCGGGGTTGATGAGTTCAAAGCGCTTGAACGCGGCGAAGATGGTCAGCAGCAGCACGCCGATGGCGCCGCCCTGCAGGGCCAGCGCGAACAACCGGCGGCGTTCGCGCTGGCGCCAGCCGAAGCCAAGCAGGCCCAGCGCGCCGACGGTGATAGCGGCCAGGCGCAGCTCGATCGGCAGTACCAGCCAGCCCTGGTCGCTGACGTACTTCAGCAGCGCGGCGACGCCGGCCAGCAGCACCAGCATGCCGATCTTCACCGGCACGTTGCCTTCGGTGAACCAGCGCTTGACCGCGCCCACGGCGCGTTCGATCACGTTGGGCATCGCCGGTTCCGCTGGCAATGGCGGCCATGCCGGTACCGGCGGCGGTGCGGCGGGTACAGGCCGCGCAACGGTAGGTTCGGGCGACAACTCTGGTAGTGGGGCTGCAGCGGCCGGGCGCAGGAACGGCGGTTCGCTGGTCTCGGCAGCGGCGGCGGCCGGCCGAGCCGGTGGCACGGGAGCCTCGGCTTCACGCAGCGGTGCGGCGACGGCCGTGATGCCCTCTGCCAGCGCGCTTTCCAGCGCGGCCACGCGCCGGCGCAGGCCGGCAATCATCATCAGCGCCACCACCAGCAGCAGCGGTATCGCCAGCAGGGCCAGAACCAACAGGACGATCAGTGCTTCCATTCTTCGTCTACCCCAACGCAGCCGCGCCCCAGCGGCAGCGGTCCGTGGCCCATGCTACGTCAGCCGGGCCCATATACGACGAACCCCGGCCAGGCCGGGGTTCGTGCGCGGATCTTCGCAGGCCTTACTTGGCCGCGACGACCTTGGCCATTTCCAGGCACTTGTTCGAGTAGCCCCACTCGTTGTCGTACCACGACACGAGCTTGACGAAGGTGCCGTCCAGGGCGATACCGGCGTCGGCATCGAACACGGAGGTATGGGTTTCACCGACGAAATCGGTGGCCACGACCTTGTCTTCGGTGTAGCCCAGGATGCCCTTCAGCGCGCCTTCGCTCTGTGCCTTCACTTCGGCGCAGATCTCGGCGTAGGTGGCTTCCTTTTCCAGTTCGACGGTCAGGTCGACCACCGACACGTCCGAGGTCGGGACGCGGAAGCTCATGCCGGTCAGCTTCTTGTTCAGTTCCGGGATGACCACGCCGACAGCCTTGGCTGCGCCGGTGGCCGACGGAATGATGTTCTCGAGGATGCCACGGCCGCCCCGCCAATCCTTGTTGGACGGGCCATCGACGGTCTTCTGGGTGGCGGTGGCCGCGTGCACGGTGGTCATCAGGCCGCGCTTGATGCCCCACTTGTCGTTGATGACCTTGGCCAGCGGGGCCAGGCAGTTGGTGGTGCACGAGGCGTTGGAGATGATCGCCTGGCCAGCGTAGGTCTTGTCGTTCACGCCGAACACGAACATCGGCGTGTCGTCCTTCGACGGGGCCGACAGGATGACCTTCTTGGCGCCCGCGTCGATGTGCTTCTGCGCGGTTTCCTTGGTCAGGAACAGGCCGGTGGCTTCCAGCACGACGTCGGCGCCGACTTCGTCCCACTTCAGGTTGGCCGGGTCGCGTTCCTGGGTCAGGCGGATCTTCTTGCCGTTGACCAGCAGGTCGTTGCCCTGCACGGCCACGTCGGCCTTGAAGCGGCCATGCACGGAGTCGTACTTCAGCATGTACGCCAGGTAGTCCGGCTCCAGCAGATCGTTGATGGCCACGATTTCGATGTCATCGCCGAAGTTCAGCACCGCCGAGCGCAGGACGTTGCGTCCGATGCGACCGAAACCGTTGATACCAACCTTGATTGCCATGTTCAGAAGCTCCTGCGGCCGCGACAGGTGCGGCGGGATGGATAGGGCCCACAAGTCTAGCAAACCGGGGCTGACCACCGCGGGCCAGATGCCCGGCTGGCAGGCCCCGGCGCGGGGATTTGATCCGGATCAAAGCGTTAGCGCGGCGTGAGGCCGAGACTGGCCACATCCATCCCGCAACGAGAAAACCCCCATGCGCAAGACCTCCCCCCTGATCCTGGCCAGCCTGGCCGCCGCCATCTCGCTGGCCGCCGCCCCGGCCATGGCCCAGTCCAAGGGCGACTGGACCGTCTCGGCCGGCGTCCACCAGGTCGCGCCGAAGTCGAACAACGGCTCGCTGGCCGGTGGCACCCTGAAGGTGGACGTCGACAGTGACATCAAGCCGACCATCACCGGCGAATATTTCCTTGCCGACAACCTGGGCATTGAAGTGCTGGCGGCCCTGCCGTTCAAGCACGACATCAACATCAACGGTCTGGGCCGCGTGGGCAGCACCAAGCACCTGCCGCCGGTGGTCAGCCTGCAGTACCACTTCAACAGCGCGGGCAAGGTTTCGCCGTTCCTCGGCGCGGGCCTGAACTACACGACCTTCTTCAGCGAAGACACCACTGGCGCGCTGGCCGGCAGCAAGCTGAAGCTTGAAGACTCCTGGGGCCTGGCCGCGCATGCCGGCGTGGACTTTGCCATCGGCGAGAAGGGTGCGCTGCGCGTGGACCTGCGCTGGATCGACATCGACAGCAAGGTGAAGCTCAATGGCGAGAAGATCGGCACGGTGAACATCGATCCGCTCGCTTATGGCGTGTCCTACGTTTTCAAGTTCTAAGACACCCGGAACCCTCGCAGCATGTTGCCCCGGTGTGTGTGCCGGGGCTTTTTTCTGCCTCGCTGCGGTCATTGAAAGCGTCCACGCATGGCGTGGATCTACGGGTCTGCGGCCATTTCCACCCGGTTGCGGCCGGCTGCCTTCGCCCGGTACAAGGCCTTGTCGGCACGCTGCAACGCCTGCTCCAGCGTGTCGCCGCCGTCCTCATGCCAGCGTGCTACGCCGATGCTTACACTCACCATGGGCGCCGCATCCGAAGCCACGTGCGGGATCTCCAGCGCCTGCACCTGCTGCCGCATCTGCTCGAACGGCGCCGTTTCCGGTGCACCCGGCGTCCAGTAACCCAGCGCCACGAATTCCTCGCCGCCATAACGGGCCACCAATGAGCCGGTGCCCTGCAGCTGCGCAGCCAGGGTGAGCGCCACCGCATGCAGGACCGTGTCGCCCGCCGGATGACCGTGGTGATCGTTGTAACGCTTGAAATAGTCGATATCGATCATCGCGATCCGCAGGGCGCCGGGTGCGTGGGGCGTTTTCAGAGAGCCCTGGAAGATCTCTCGGGCGCGGCGGGCAAAGGCCCGGCGATTGAGCAGCCCGGTCAGCGCGTCATGGTTGGCCATGGCATCCAACTGACGCTCGGCCCGCCAGGTGGCCCGCGCCTGCCGTTCGGAAATGTAGCTGCCCACGATGCCCGCCGTGTTGCTGGCAAGCACGAACATCACCCCCTGCAGCGCGCCTTGCCAGCCCAGGCTGAACTCGGCCAGGGCGAAGGCCGCGCTGACCACGGAGCCAGCCACCGCCGCGACCGCGAAGCGCAGGCCGCACAGGAAATAGTTCAACAGCAGGAACAGGCTGATCCCTTCATAGGGGTAGTTCACCCCCGCGCGATGTGCGGTCCAGACCATCATGACCAGCGCCAGGCCTGCCACCAGCACGACGCAGGCCCCCAGCGTCTGCAGACGACGGCGGAAGACCGGCACGAAGGTCAGCATCACCCCGATCAGCAGCGCCGGAAGCAGCAGCCCGGCGCGCCAACGGAACACGGCCGCGTTCACGTCGGGCGGAAGCCAGCCTCGGTCCAGCACGGCAAAGACCAGCGCCAGCAACGCCGCCAGGATGCAGGCGCAGCGCATGCGCCACAGGACTTGGGCGTTGAAGCTGTGGGCAAAGTCCTGATCGGCGTTGGCAGCCGCTTCGGCGCGGCTGTTTTCAATGATCATCCATCCCTCCCCTCAATCGGGCCCCACCCTACCCCTTCCACTGTCAACACCGGATGGCGACTGGCCCCATCCCGTCAATCCAGTCCCTGCGCCCCCCGCTAGAATGGGCGCATGAAAGCCCTGCACTCCCTGATCCTCGCTGCCGCCCTCGCGCCGGCCCTGCTGACTCTGTCCGCCCCCGCCCATGCCTGGGGCGCGCAAGGCCATCGCCTGGTGGCCGAAGTGGCCGACACCCGTCTCAACCCAGCCGCACGTGCCGAAGTCGACCGCCTGCTGGCCGCCGAGCCCGGCGCCACCCTGGCCAGCATCGCGCCGTGGGCCGACCAGCTGCGTGCCAAGGACCCCGGCCTGGGCCGTCGCTCCGCCGGCTGGCACTACGTCAACATCGCCGAGGACGGCTGCCAGTACGAGCCGGCCAAGCACTGCAGGAACGGCAACTGCATCGTCGAGGCACTGA
This sequence comes from Stenotrophomonas sp. SPM, assembly GCF_003105135.1. Taxonomy (NCBI): domain Bacteria; kingdom Pseudomonadati; phylum Pseudomonadota; class Gammaproteobacteria; order Lysobacterales; family Lysobacteraceae; genus Stenotrophomonas; species Stenotrophomonas sp. SPM. The sequence goes on from NZ_QETL01000029.1 coordinate 17,272, forward strand.
AGGCGCAGAGCGCCATCCTCGGCGACCACAGCCTGACCGACGGCGAGCGCCTGCAGGCACTGAAGTTCGTCGTGCACATGGTCGGAGACGTGCACCAGCCGATGCACGCAGGCTACGGCCACGACAAGGGCGGCAACGATTTCCAGCTGCAGTTCGGCAACCGCGGTACCAACCTGCATTCGCTGTGGGACAGCGGCATGCTCAACACCCGCAAACTGGATGACGCCGGCTACCTGCCGGTGCTGCGTGCGTTGCCGACACCGAAGCTGGCGCGCCAGTCCAACCCGCAGCGCGACCCGCAGCGCTGGGCCGAAGCCAGCTGCCGCATCTCGGTGCAGCCGGGCGTGTACCCGGCCACGCACAAGATCGGCGATGGATACACCGAGCGCTATCGCCCGGTGGCCGAAGCACAGCTGCGGCTGGCCGGCGAAAATCTCGCGCAGCTGCTGAACCGCGTGCTCGGCACGCGCTGAGGAGGTTCCGATGGCGGTCCAGGTCCAATCCTTCTTCCACCCCGACAGCAACACCTTCAGCTACCTGGTCGTCGACCCGGCCAGCAGGGAGGCCGCGTTGATCGATCCGGTCCTGGATTACGACCCGGACACCGATGCCAGCAGCGACGCGCCGGTGCGCCCGCTGCTGGACGCCATCGAAGAGCAGGGCCTGCAGGTGCGCTGGCTGCTGGAAACCCACGCCCATGCAGACCATGTGTCGGCCGGGCGACGGCTGAAGCAACGCTTCCCGCAGGCGACCCTGGCCATCGGCGAAGGCATCCGCGCGGTGCAGGCAACCTTCGCGCCGCGCTACGGCCTGCAGCTGGCGGCGCAGGATGCGTATTTCGACCATCTGTTCGCCGATGGCGAGGCCTTCGCGCTGGGCCAGCTGCAGGGCCGCATCATCGCCGTGCCCGGCCATACCAGCGACAGCATCGCCTACCTGATCGACGATGCGGTCTTCACCGGCGATTCGCTGTTCATGCCTGATGGCGGCACCGCCCGCTGCGATTTCCCCGGCGGTGGTGCCGCGCAGCTGTACCGCTCGATCCGGCGCCTGCTCGCCCTGCCCGATGCCACCCGCGTGTTCGTGTGCCACGACTACGGCCCGGGCGGACGCGCGTTCGCCAACGAAACCACCATCGGCGAACAGCGCGCGCACAACATCCATGTGCACGACGGCGTGGATGAAGCGGCGTTCGTCAGCGTGCGCGAGGCGCGTGATGCGACCCTCGCCGAGCCGAAGCTGATGCAGCCGGCGGTGAAGGCCAACATCGTTGGCGGCGCCTGACGACAGCCGTGGAAAACCGCCGGGCGTGGCCCGGCGCTACCCCTTACCTGCCCTGCGTGCGTACCACGTGCTGGCCCTTCACGATCTCGAAAGTGAAGGCGTACTGCAGGGTGACCGCCACCGGTTCGATGCTGTCGGCGCCCTGGCAGTCGCTGCGGTCCTTGGGCGCTTTCCCCGGCGCGAAACGGCAGATCGCCGCTGACGAGTACTTCCACTGCGCGACCGCGTCCTGTGCGGCCTGCAGCAGCGGCCCGTTCTCTGCCGCCGCCCCTGCGCTGCATTCACTGCGGTCGGTCAGCGGCTGGCTGCGTTCAACCAGCTCCCGTGCGTCCACCACCACCTGCAGGCAGACCGTGGTGGGTGGCAGCGAGGTGCGTGGATCGCTCTCGCCCACCACCGGGTCCGGTGCCGCGTACAGCTGCGGCATCCGGTAGCCCTCGCTGGCGGCCAGCGTATACGGCTGGATCTGCCCGGCACCACCGCCGGCATCGGGCTGCAGGCGCTGGTGGCCGACGTTCTCGCTGCGGGTGTCGACCGTGGTCAGCCGCTCATGGCTGGCACAGCCGGCCAGCAGCACCGCTGCAAAACACAGCGGTGCGCCCTTCATCGCTGCCTTCACTGCGCCTGGCCGCCGGCAGCCTCGGTGTTGTCCATGGCGTAGGTGATCGGGATACGCAGCTTGCCGGCCACCGCCTTGCCGTTCTTCATCGCCGGCGTGTAGGTCCACTTACGCGCCGCTGCGATCGAGGCAGCTTCGAATACTCCGGGGTTGGTCGCACTTTCCACCTTCACGTCGGTGACGATGCCCTTGGCATCGACGGACACGATCAGGTTCACCACACCGGTCAGGCCCTTCTCGAAAGCCTCGGCCGGATAGCTCGGCGGTGACATCTTCTGGGCCTGGATCGGGCTGTCCAGGCCGGCCTTGGCGGCATCCGCCGCGGCGTGCTGGAACGGTTCGGCGCTGACCGACGGCGTGCCCTTCACCGCGCCCTGGCTGGCCCAGGCCAACGCAGCAACACCCATGCACAACCCCATCAGCAACACCTGGCCGGACACCTTCGGCAATGCCTTCCGCTGCGACTGCTTCAACATGGCGATACGCTCCTTCAACACGGGTTGGCTGCGCCAATGACATGCCATCGGTGCAACCGGGTGGACCAGCTGCGCCTTCAACAGCGTGCTGGCATAAAGACGGCGCTGCGTCGGCTGCGCGGCAACGGTGCGCGCATCGCAGGCCAGTTCCTGGTCGCGCAGGAAGCGGCGCGCAGCCCAGGGCAACAACGGGTGGAACCAGAACACCGACCGTGCCAGCAGCAGGGCGCCATTGGCCCAGTGGTCGCCATTGCGGCGGTGGCTGCGTTCGTGGCGCAGGATCAGCGCCTGTTCTTCGGCATCGAACTGCTGGTCGAAGTGCGGGCCGACCACGATGCGCGGCTGCCACAGGCCGACCAGCGCGGGCAGGCCGGGGTCGGCGCTGGCCTGCCAGCTGCCATCGCCCCGTGCCTTCAGCGTGCCCAGCCCGCGCTCGAAGCGCCGTTGAGCGCGCAGTTCGCGCGCCAGGTGCAGGCCGGCACCCAGCCCCCAGGCCACGGCCAGCAGCCACGGCCACATTGGCAGCTGCGCGGCGGCGCCCTCGACCGCACCGGGCACCACCTTCAGCGGCAGCGTCGGCACATGCTGCAGCACCGGCAATGCCCGCAACGCCGGCAGGGGCAGCAGCAGGGCCACCAGCAGCAGCGGCAGCAGCCACCAGCTGCGGTAGGCCAGCTCTGCGCCGCCCAGCTTCACCAGCAGTGGCCGCACGGCCACCAGCAGCACCACGCCCAGCGCCAGCCACAGGCTGGCCTGCCACAGTCCATCGAGCAGCTCATTCATCGTCCATCTCCTGGATCAGCTTCTTCAGTTCGGCAATGTCCTGCGCACTCAGCTGGCCGCGCTCGCTGAAATGCGCCACCAGCGGCGCCACCCGGCCATCGAACACGCGACCGATGAAATCCTGGCTCTGTGTTTCCACCCAGGCCTGGCGCTGCAGCAGCGGCTGGTAGAGGTAGCGGCGGCCATCGCGCTCGGCGGCGATCGCGCCCTTGGTCAGCAGGCGGTTGAGCAGGGTCTTGATGGTTGGCTCGGCCCATTCGCGGTGGGCCAGCGCGGCTACCACCTCTTCGGCGCTGCGCGGTGCCTGTTGCCAGAGCACCTCCATCACGACGGCTTCTGCTTCGCTGATCGGGATCATGGTTTACGTCCGTAATCGATAGACCGATTACGCGCGTAATCGAATCCAGTGTCAAGCCCTCGACCGGAGGTTCATCGCACCTGCCCCAGCATCGACCCTTCCGCCCACGGAACCTGCATGAAGCCGCTGCGCAAACTGGACTTCCCGGTGGAACAGGCCCGGCGATTCCTGGAACCCGGCCCCATCGTGCTGGTCAGCACGGCGGCCCACGGCCAGCGCAACCTGATGACGCTGGGCTGGCACATGGTGATGGGCTTCTCGCCCTCGCTGCTGGCCACCTACATCTGGAACGAGAACCACAGCTTCGCCCTGGCCCGCGACAGCCGGCAGTGCGTGATCAACGTACCGGGCGTGGAGCTGCTGGACACCGTGGTGGACATCGGCAACTGCAGCGGCCGCGAGGTGGACAAGTTCGCGCGGTTCGGCCTGGATGCGGTGCCGGCCCGCGACGTGCTCGCGCCGCTGGTCGGCCAGTGCCATTCCAGCTTCGAATGCCGCCTGCACGACGATAGCCAGGTCGAGGCCAACAACCTTTTCATCTGGGAAATCGTGCGCGCCCACGTCGCGCCGCGGCCGAAACTGCCGCGCAGCTTCCACTATCGCGGCGATGGCCGGTTCATGGTTTCAGGGCAGGAAATCTCGCGTCGACGGCGGTTCAAGCCCGACATGCTGTAATGCCAGCACTCCCCCCGCCGCAGGACCGCCACGCATGACCGAACACCTGACCGACCTGGACGCCGCCGTTGACTGGCTGTTCGCGCGCGTGGAAGGGCCGCTGCGGGTGGGCGCTCCGCTGGCACTGGGCAAGCCGCACCGGCTGCTCAATGCGCTGTATTCGCGGGTGGAAGGGGATCCATCGCGGCCGTTGCAGCTGTACACGGCGCTGTCGCTGAACCCGCCGCAGGCGCGTGGTGATGGCCTGGAAGCGCGGTTCATGGCGCCGTTCGTGCAGCGCCATTTCGGCGAGGATTTCCCGCGCCTGGCCTACGCCGATGCCATCGCCCGCGATGCGCTGCCGCCGCATGTGGAGGTGGAGGAGTTCTACATGCAGTCCGGCGCGCTGCTCGGTTCGCGGCAGGCGCAATCCAGCTATACCAGCCTGAATTACACCCACGCCGCCGACGCCGTCGCGCAGCGCGCGCCGCAGGTGATCGTGCAGAAAGTAGCGATGCGCCCGGACGACCGCCGGCTCTCGTTGTCGTGCAACAACGACATCACCCAGGACACCCTGGATGCGATGGCCGCGCGAGGCCTGCCGCGCCCGCTGCTGGTGGCCGAGATCGATACGCAGCTGCCCTACCTGGGCGGCACGGCCACGGTGGATGTGTCCTTCTTCGATCTGGTCATCACCCCGCCGCCGCCGTACCCGGCGCTGTTCGGGCTGCCGCGGCAGCCGGTGGCCGATGCGGACTACGCCATCGGCCTGTACGCCAGCACCCTGGTGCGCGACGGCGGCACGCTGCAGATCGGAATCGGTACGCTGGCCGATGCCCTCAGCCATGCGCTGGTGCTGCGCCATACCGACAACGCGCGCTATCGCCGCGTCTTGAATGCGCTGGATCCGCAGCTGGCCAGCCATCCCCTGGTGGAGGAGATCGGCGGCCTCGATCCGTTCGAAGTCGGCCTGTACGGCTGCAGCGAAATGCTCAACGAAGGCTTCCGCCGGCTGGTACAGACCGGTGTGATCCGGCGCAAGGTGCACGACGATCTGGCGCTGATGCAGCGCATCGAGAACGGCAGCACGCTGTCCATTGACCACGCCACGCTGGAGGCCGAAGGCGAGTACCTTCACGGCGCGTTCTACCTGGGTTCGCCCGAGTTCTACGAATGGCTGCGCACCCTTCCCGACGACGAGCGCAGCGCCATCGGCATGCGCCGCATCAGCGAGATCAACCAGCTGTATGGTGGCAACGAGACGCTGGAGCGCCTGCAGCGCCGCCATGCGCGCTTCTTCAATTCCTGCATGATGGCCACCGCGCTGGGTGCGGCGGTGTCCGATGCGCTGGACGACGGCCGCGTGGTGTCTGGCGTGGGCGGGCAATACAACTTCGTGGCGATGGCGCATGCGCTGCCGGAAGCGCGCAGCGTGCTGATGTTCCGCGCCGCACGTGACGACAAGGGCCAGCGCGCGTCGAACGTGCGCTGGAACTACGGGCACACCACCATTCCGCGCCACCTGCGTGACATCTACCTCAACGAGTACGGCATTGCCGACCTGCGCGCGTTGACCGACGACGACTGCGTGCAGGCGATGACCGCGATCACCGAGGCACCGTTCCAGGCCGGCCTGCTGCAGCAGGCCTATGCATCGCGCAAGCTGCGTACGGGGCGACATCCCGACCCGCAGCGCGAACAGCGCAACACACCGCAGGCGCTGGCGGCGGCGCTGGCACCGTTCCGCGCCGATGGCACCCTGCCCGATTATCCGCTGGGCAGCGACTTCAACGAGATCGAGCAGGTGCTGGTGAAGGCACTCGGCTGGCTGAAATCGAACACGCAGACGCGCGGCGCCACGCTGCGCACGCTGTGGGCCGCGGTGCGCCAGCCCGCCGGCGATGGCGACGCGGTGTACCTGCAGCGCATGGGCCTGCAGGCACCGAAGGATCTCGGCGAGCGCATCAACGCACGCCTGCTGCGCCTGGCCCTCGCCCGCACCGCGTAAGCCATGGTAGCGCCGGGCCATGCCCGGCGAATGGGGATCGCGGTGCCAACCAAGGTTGGCAGCTACCAGGACGGCGGCGCTGACGCGGTATCCTTAAGGGATGCAAGACGATTCCCGTTTCCTGTATGACCTGCGGCAGCGCCAGGCTGCAGGCGAAGACCTGCGTTACCTCTGCTTCTGGGGCCACCAGCCGCCGCACACTGGCGTGTCCGCCTCCTGCTTCAGCCAGTGGTATGACGCCGGCTTCGACATCGATGGCGTGCACTACCGCACCGCCGAGCACTACATGATGGCCGGCAAGGCACGCCTGTTCGGTGCCACCGACCTGCTCGAGAAAATCATCGCCAGCGCCACGCCGGACAAGGCCAAGGCGCTCGGCCGCAAGATCGAAGGCTTCGACGAAGCGCGCTGGATGCAGACGCGCTACAACCTGGTCGTGGAAGGCAACAGGGCCAAGTTCGCGCAGAACCCGGAACTGGGTGCGTTCCTGCGCTCGACCGAAGGCTGGGTGCTGGTCGAAGCCAGCCCGATGGACTTCATCTGGGGCATCGGCTTGGCCAAGGACCACGCCGACGCGCACAACCCGGCGCAATGGCGTGGATTGAACCTGCTGGGGTTTGCGCTGATGGGCGTGCGCGACGCGATGTAGCGGTTATCCACGCATGGCGTGGATCTACTGCTGGCTGGTCAGAGCATCGGCCAGGTACAGGCGCTTGATCGGAGGATGGTCCCGATGCTCCGCCTGCCACAGATCATAGGCTGCCTGCATCGCCAGCCACATCCGTGCGTTTCCCAGGCCAGCCAGCTCCAGCCGGTACGCCAGCTCTGCAGAAATCCCCGCATGCCCGTTGATGATCGTCGACAGCTGCCCGCGGGAGTACCCCAGGTGCTGCGCAAGCGCGCTGATGGACATGCTGATCGCAGGCAGGATGTCCTCGCGCAGCGACTGCCCCGGATGAGGCGGGTCATGCATCGGCATCGCAGGTTCTCCTAGTGGTAATCAAGGTAATCGACCAGTTCAACATCGAGCCCCCGGAAGCGGAAGACCAGGCGCCAGCTAGCCGAAACGCTCACGGACCAATAGCCTTTGTAGTTCCCTTGCAATGGGTGCAGACGGTTGCCTGGTAATCCCATATCGCCGGGGAGACTGGCTTGATCCAGCTGATGGAGCAGACGTCGCAAGCGGCCGACGTGGTCCGCGCAGACGCCTGACGCGTCACCCCCGGTCGTAGAGTGCTCTCAGCCCCTTGTGCCGGAAGCTGACGATCACGCCTGCCAACTGTAAGGCATCACCTTACATCCTGCAATTTGGATATGCGTCCTGTGCACGGTCCCTTCATCACCCGAACTGGGCTTGCCCGGCGAATGCCATGAAAGTCGTGGTTTTCGCAGAAAGCGCAGTACAGGCGGAAGAGGCCAACACGTCATCATCGGTTCGCCGATGAATCATTCCGGGAAAGGCAGTGGTCCCCCGAAAAGGAGAAAGGCCGGCTTGCGCCGGCCTTTCCTTTTCCTGCTTCGCGGGGCTGCTTACAGCGCCTTGGCGGCTGCCACCACGTGGTCGGTGGTGATGCCGAAGTGCTTGAACAGCTTGTCCGCCGGGGCCGAGGCACCGAAGGTGTCGATACCGACCACCGCGCCGTCCAGGCCGACGAACTGGCGCCAGAAACCGGTGACGCCGGCTTCGATCGCCACGCGCTTGCGCACGGCATTGGGCAGCACCGATTCACGGTAGGCCGCATCCTGGCGCAGGAACACGTCGGTGGACGGCATGGAGACCACGCGGGTCTTCAGGCCGGCGGCGTCCAGCTGGGCCTTGGCTTCGGTGGCCAGCGAAACTTCCGAACCGGTGGCGATCAGGATCACGTCCGGGGTGCCGGCGGCATCGGCCAGCACATAGCCACCGCGCTCGATCTGCGCGATCTGCTCGGCGCTGCGCGGCTGGTGCGGCAGGTTCTGGCGGCTGAACACCAGGCAGCTCGGGCCGTCCTGGCGGGTGATCGCGGCCTTCCAGCTCACCGCCGACTCGACGGCATCGCACGGGCGCCACACGTCGTTGTTCGGGATGTAGCGCAGCGAAGCCAGGTGCTCCACCGGCTGGTGGGTCGGGCCGTCTTCGCCCAGGCCGATCGAGTCGTGGGTGTAGACGTGGATGGCGTGGGCCGGGATCAGCGCGCTCATGCGCACGCCGTTGCGGGCGTAATCGCTGAACACCAGGAAGGTGGCGTCGAACGGAATGAAACCACCGTGCAGGGCCAGGCCGTTGGCAATGGCGGTCATGCCGAACTCGCGCACGCCGTAGTACACGTAGTTGGCGTTGGCGTCATCGCTGGCCACCGACTTGCTGCCCTTCCACAGGGTCAGGTTCGAATGCGCCAGGTCAGCCGAACCGCCGACGATTTCCGGCAGCAGCGGCGCGAAGGCTTCGATGGCCAGCTGCGAGGCCTTGCGCGAGGCGATGGTGGCGCCTTCAGCAGCGACCTTGGCGATGTAGGCATCGGCCTGGGCGACGAAGTCGGCCGGCAGCTCGCCATGCGAACGACGGGTCAGCTCGGCGGCTTCGGCCGGGAACTGCGCGGCGTACTTGTCGAACTGCTGTTCCCACTCGGCCTGGCGCAGGGTACCGGTACCGCCGGCACGCCAGCCGGCGTAGATCTCTTCCGGAATCTCGAACGGACCGTAGTTCCAGTCCAGCGCCTTGCGGGTGGCGGCCAGCTCGTCCTTGCCCAGCGCGGCGCCGTGGCTCGATTCCTTGCCGGCCTTGTTCGGCGAACCGAAGCCGATCGTGGTGCGGCAGCAGATCAGGGTCGGCTTGTCGCTCTGCGACAGCGCGGCCTCGATGCCGGCCTTGATGCTTTCCGGGTCATGGCCGTCGACATCGCGCACCACGTTCCAGCCGTAGGCTTCGAAACGCTCGGGGGTGTTGTCGGTGAACCAGCCCTCGACGTTGCCGTCGATGGAGATGTGGTTGTTGTCCCAGAAGCAGACCAGCTTGTGCAGGCCCCAGGTGCCGGCCAGCGAAGCGGCTTCATGCGACACGCCTTCCATCAGGCAGCCATCGCCCATGAACACCCAGGTACGGTGATCGACGATTTCCAGCTCCGGGCGGTTGAAGCGCTGTGCCAGCAGCTTCTCGGCCAGGGCAAAGCCCACGGCGTTGGCGAAACCCTGGCCCAGCGGGCCGGTGGTGGTTTCCACGCCCGGGGTCTCGTGGTACTCCGGGTGGCCGGCGGTGTGGCTGCCCAGCTGGCGGAACTGCTTGAGCTGCTCGATCGGCAGGTCGTAGCCGCTCAGGTGCAGCAGCGCGTACTGCAGCATCGAGCCGTGGCCGTTGGACAGCACGAAGCGGTCACGGTTGAACCACTGCGGGTTGTTCGGGTTGTGCCGGAGATAGTCGTTCCAGAGCACTTCGGCGATATCGGCCATGCCCATGGGCATGCCGGGATGGCCGGAATTTGCGGTTTCAACCGCATCAGCGGCAAGGAAGCGGATGGCGTTGGCCAACTGGCGACGGGTAGGCTGCGTCATGGTTCTGTCGGAATCGGGAGGCGGCCGCGAAACTGCGGGCGCGCCATTGTCCCACAGACGCCCGGCAGGGTCAGGTCAACGTCGCCCGGAAACGAGACGGGGTCGGAGCCCTTTCCTGGCGGAAAGGGATCCGACCCCGTTCAGGTGTTGCCGGCCAGCGGCCGGCACTACCGATCAGTTGTCCAGACGGGCCGCGGCAGCAGCCGCCTCGGCAGGGGTGTCGGCCGCCTCGCCCTTGGCCACCAGGGTGGTCAGGGCCAGGTCGCCGGTCACGTTCAGCGCGGTACGGCACATGTCCAGGAAGTGGTTCACGCCCAGGATCAGGCCGATGCCCAGCGGGTTCACGCCGACCATCGCGCAGATCATCGCCACCACCGGCAGCGAGCCCGACGGCACGCCGGCGGTACCGATGCCGCCCAGGATGCAGACCGCCATCACCATGACCTGCTGGCCGATGGACAGGTCCACGCCGAAGAACTGGGCCAGGAAGATCACCGTCACGCCCTCGAACAGCGCGGTGCCGTTCTGGTTGGCGGTGGCGCCCACGGTCAGCACGAAACGCGAGACGCGCTGCGGCAGGCCCATCTGGTCGGCCACGCGCAGCGCGGTCGGCAGGGTGGCGTTGCTGGAGGCGGTGGAGAAGGCCATCACCGTCGCTTCCTGGGTATCGCGGAAGAACGACAGCGGCGAACGGCCCGACAGCCACACTGCGGCGCCGTAGGTCACGACCATGTGCAGGCCCAGCGCCAGCACCACCACGCCCACATAGGCACCGAGGCGGAGGATCAGCTCGAAGCCGAACAGCGCGGCCAGGTTGAACATGAAGCAGGCCACCGCGTACGGGGCCAGGCGGATGACCAGGTTGATCAGGGTCATCGAGATTTCGAACACGCCTTCGATGGCGCGACGCAGCGGGGCGACCTTCTCTTCGTCGGTCAGCACCATGCCGATGCCGAACATCAGCGCGAAGAACATCAGCGACAGGATGGCGCCGTTGTCCGACGCGGCCTGCAGCACGTTGCTCGGCACGATCGACAGCAGCATGTCCATGCCCTTGGGCGTGCCATGGATGCCGGCCACGATCTCCTTGCTGCGCTCGGCGTTCTCCGACAGCATCAGCGCGGCCGTCTGCGGGTCGACGCCAGCGCCCGGCTTGAGCACGTTGACCAGCACCAGGCCGATGCCCACGGCAATGCCGGACAACAGAATGGTGTAGGCCAGGGTCTTCCAGCCGATACGGCCGAGGGCGCGGATGTCGCCCATCTCGGACACGCCCATGATCAGCGCCGAGAAGATCAGCGGCACGATCAGCATGAAGATCAGGTTGAGGAACAGACCCGATGCCGGCGTGGTGATGTAGTCCATGACCCACTTGGCACCGGCCTGCAGACCATCGACGCTGCCGCCCAGGGCATGCACGGTCAACCCCAGGATCAGGCCGATCGCAAAGCCGATGCCCATCTTCCAGTGCAGGGGCAACTTCTTCTTGTCGGCAGCAGCTGCTGTCATACGCGGCATTCCTCGAAAAATGAATCTACTCTAACAAAGCGCGCAAGCTCCGCCGGTTCAGGGTCGCTGCGTGGGGTACAGCGGCGCCAGCCCAGTGTCGACGGCTTTCTGCGGCGCCGACCAGTGCGGTCCGTCACGGAAGCATTCGCGCAGGCGCGCACGCAGCACCGACGCTTCACCCTGCCCGCCCCAGCGCGCGGCCTGCAGGTCCAGCAGCACCTGGCGCTGGGCCGGATCGGCCAGACGCTCGATCACCTGCTCCAGGCGTTCAACCCCGGCCATCGCACACAGCTGCGCCTGCACCTGGTCGAATCCCTCGCCGTCGAGTGCGCGGCGCAGCTCGGCCACGCTGCCACGCGATGCGCCGCTGCGGCTGGTACCTGTGGTGATCGGTGCGCCGGCAGACGGTGCGCGACGGCCACGGCGCCAGCCCCAGGCCAGGGTCAGCAGCCACAGCACGGCCAGACCAATGGCAGCCGAGATCCAGGGCCACGGGCGCGCAACGGCCGTGCCCAACGGCACCGCGGTCGGTGCGGCCGGCCGCGCGTCGTCGCCGGGCAGCGCGGCCTGTGTATCGAGGGGCTGGGGCGCCGGGGTACCACTGCGTCCGGCGGCCACCGTCAGGGTCAGATCCGGCAGCGTGGCCTGCTCGGCAGTGCCGCTGTCCACGTTCCACCAGGTCACCTTCGGCCCCGGCACCACCAGCGTGCCGGCCTGGCGCGGCACGATCGAATAGCGCCGGGTGATCTTCAAGCGCGGCGTGCTGCCGCTGAAGGTCTCATCGTACTGGGCCGGTTCGGCAAAGACCTGCCCGGCATCGCCCACGTCGGGCACCGGCAGATCGGTGAACTGGGCGCGGGTCGCACCGTTTGCCACGGCTTCGACCACCACGGTGGCCGCTTCGCCGGCCCGCGCACTGTCCGGCGCCGTGGTGTAGCGCAGCTGCAGGCCGTGCAGCGGCATCCAGGGCTGCGGTGCCTGCGCCGGTTGCGCGCGCACCTGCAGGGTGCGCTCGGGGGCGACGGCGTTCATGCGCCCGTCGCCGCCCGCACCGAAGAAATCATCGAAGAAGCCACCGGCCGTGCGCCCGTTGAAGCGTGCGCCGGGCAGGCGCAGCGGCCCGCTGCGTTCGGGAATCAGCAGGAAGCGGCGCTCCACCACGTTGTAGCGGCGGCCGTTGACCTGGCGCACGTCGGTGCGGTCCTCGCCCACCCGCTGCAGCGAGGCACCTTCCGGCGTATCCAGCACCAGCTCGCCAGAGGCCAGCTGCGAGGCGAAGTACAGGCGCACCACCACGCCCACGCTCTGCTGCACGTAAGGCTGCGCGTCGTCCACTTCAGTCTCGACGAAAGCGGCGGCATTGCTCTGTGCGGTGGCCACCGTGCCGGTGCCCACCTGCAGCTGCAGCGGTTCGGTGCGCTGGCTGCCGACCTGCAGCGAGGGCACCAGCAGGGTGCCGCTGCGGCGCGGGGTCAGCGTCACCGAGTACACGTTGCGCTGCTGCATGCTGCCGTTGCTCCACTGCACCTGGCGGCTGCTGCCCTGCGCGCCGAGCGCGAAGTCCGCATTCAACGGCGCAAAGTCCGGACTGCCCTGGTCGGTTTCCACCTGCAGGGTGACCGGCTCACCGAGGGTGGTGCTGGCCGGGTCGAGCCACGCGCGCGTCTGCGCCAGTGCGGCCGACGGCAGCCACACCAGCAGCATCGCCAGCAGCACCGTCACCTGGAATGTCCTGCGCGGCACGCCGATCATCGCCCTTCCCTCTTTCTGCGTTCGTTTTCCAGCTGGAACTTGGTCCGCAGCAGCGAGCCCGGGTCATCGGGCACGCGACGCATCCACGCCTCCACTGCCTGCTGTTCCTCGCGCTGCTGCGGCGTGCGGCCGTCGCCGCGCGTGGCCGGCTTGCCCTTCTCGCCGGGCCTGGACTGCTGCATGGCCTGCTGCATGCGCTGGCGCTGCTCGGCGTCGGCCTGCGCCTGTGCCTGCGCATCGGCGGCCTGCGGACCGGCATTCTGGCCGTCTTTGTTTTCGCCGGGCTTGCCCTGCAGCGGCGGCTGTTGATCCTGCTGCCCCTGCTGGCCCTGTTGACCTGGCTGCTGCCCCTGCTTCGGCTGCTGCGGCGGCTGGCCCTGGCCCTTGTCCTGGTTGGAGCGGTTGTTCTGGTCCTTGTTCGACGGCGGCTTGCGCTTGCGCGCGGCATCGACCACCGCGCGGTTGGCCACTGCATCGGCCATGCCCGGATGCTTGGCCAGCGCGCAGTCGTAGGCGGCGATGGCACCGTCGTAGTCGCCCTGCCGCGCCAGCGCGTTGCCGAGGTTGTACAGGCCGGCATCACTGTCGATGCCCTCGAAGCGTGCGCGCGCGGTATCGAAATCACCGTTGCGGTAGGCCTGCACGCCTTCGGCGATGCGTTCGTGCTCGCGCTGGTCGGCGCGCTGCCAGAGCGTGCCGGTTTCTTTCGTCGGCGCACTGCGTGGCTGTGCGTGCAGGTTGCCGGCCAGCGGCAGCAAGCCCACCGCCAGCACCGCGGCCAGCACCGCGCGGCGCCGGAACGCCAGCAGGGCCAGCAGCATCAGCGGCGGCAGCAGCCAGTAGCCTTCATCCTGCCACTGACTGCCCTGCCCCCGGCCCTGCCGTGCGGTGCCATCGCTGGCATCCAGCACATCCAGTGCACGCAGGTCGCGGTCATCGGCGGCGATGCGCGCGTACTGGCCGCCACCGGCGGTGGCCACCGTGCGCAGGCTGCCTTCATCCAGCGCCGCCTGGGCGATCTGCCCGCTGCCATCGCGGTAAGCGGCACCGGTAGGCGTGCCGAGGCCCAGCACCGACACCTGCAGGCCGAGACTACGCGCCTGCGTCGCGGCGAGCGCGGCAGCGGCATCGGCCTGGTCGCTGATCAGCAGGATGCGCCCACGCAGCGTGCCGGTCTGGCGCAGCAGCTGGGTCGCCCAGTCGATGGCGCGGTCGGCATGCTGCCCTTCGCGCGGCATCACCTCCGGCGACAGCGCATCCAGATACAGCGCCACGTTGGCAGTGTCATCGGTCAACGGAGCCACCGTGTAGGCATCATCGGCATACACCACGAGACCGACCTGGCCGCCCTGCCGCGCACGCAGCAGTGCACCGATCTTGGCCCGTGCCTGCAGCAACCGCGATGGCGGCAGGTCGGTGGCGGTGATGCGGCTGGACAGATCCAGCACCACCACCAGCGGCGTGCCGGCCTGGTACATCGGCTGCGCCTGCTGGCGCCAGCTCGGGCCGGCCAGGGCCAGCACGGCCAGCGTCCAGCCCAGCAGGATGGCCCAGGGCAGACGCGCACGGCGGCGCCCACCTGCGGCTAGCAGGTGCGACAGCAGATGCGCGTCGACCGCCTGCCGCCACGCATCACTGCGACGTTGCCGGTACAACGTGGCGGCGATGATCAGCGGCAGCGCGAGCAGCGCCCACAGCCACTCGGGCCGCAGGAAATGCAGTGCGCTCCAATCGGGAAGCGCGGCCTGGAATGTCTGCAGGAACGTGGCGATCATCGGCGGCGCTCCGGCCACAGCCATGCCAATGCACCCAGCAACAGCGCCAGGCCCAGCGGCCAGGCATAACGTTCATTGCGCGGACGCAGGCTCGGGCCCTTCGCCGCGATCGGCTCCAACCGGTCCAGCTCGGCGTAGATGCCGGCCAGCTCGTCGGTATCGCGGGCGCGGAAGAAACGGCCGCCGGTCATTTCGGCGATCTTTCGCAGGGTGGCTTCATCCACCGGGTCGCGGTCACTGGCGATGGGGATGCCGAACAGACGCATGCTGCCATCGCTGCCAAAGGCGACCGTATGCACGCGTACACCTTCGGCACGCGCCAGTTCGGCCGCGCGCAGCGGCTCCAGCACTCCGGCATTGCTGACGCCGTCGGTCAGCAGGATCAGCACGCGCTGCCCCTCCGGCTGGCTGCGCAGGCGCTTGACCGCCAGCGCGATCGCATCGCCGATGGCGGTCTCGCGGCCGGCCAGGCCGACCACGCTGTCGCGCAGCTGGTCGCGCACGCTGGCCAGGTCGGCGGTGATCGGGGTGAGCGTGTAGGCACGATCGCCGAACACCAGCAGGCCGACGCGGTCACCGGCGCGGCGGTCGAGGAAGTCGGCCAGCACCGCCTTGGCCGCGGTCAATCGCTCCACCGCCTGTGAACCGAGCACCATGTCCGGCTCGCTCATGCTGCCGGACACGTCCATCGCCAGCATCATCTGCCGGCCTTCCTGCGGCGGCGTGATCGCATCGCCCAGCTGCTGCGGCCGCGCCATCGCCACGCACAGTGCGGCCCAGGCCAACCACAGGATGATCGTGCGCAGCCAGGATGCATCGACGCGTCCGCCGCCGGCCAGCGCCAGCAGCTCGGCGGCGGCATACGGCACGCGCAGGGCGGCGCCGGGTTCGGCCCGGCGTTTCCACAGATGCATCAGCAGCGGCACGGGCAGCGCCAGCAGTGCCAGCGGCCAGGCCAGCTGCAGGTCCGGCCAGGGCCAGTAACTTGCCAGCAGGCTCATCGGCGACGCTCCTGCAGCAGCTGCAGGTAACGTTCGCGTGCCCAGCGGCGGACCTCGACCACCTCATCCGCCGGCACCTGCGGCCGGTAGGCACCTTCGGCCAGCAGGCGTCGCTGCGGCTCGCCCAGCTCGTCCTTCGGGTCGATCCGCTGCCACCAGGCCTGGTCATGCAGCGCTTCGCTGCCCGGCTGGGCCAGGCGCGCGGCGCGACGCAGCAGGCCGGCGATGGTGGCCAGTTCGGCCGCTGCGGTGGGCGCCGCCTGCAGTTCCTGGTCGAACTGCTGCAGCCAGCGCTGGCGTCGACGGCGACGACGCTCGCGGATGAAGAGCACGATGCCCAGCACCAGCAGCACGGCGCCGGCCAACATCAGCCAGCCCGGCGCCGGCGGCCACCACGAAGGCGACGGCGGCAGCGCGACATCGCGCAACGGCAGGGCCGCGCTCACGCCGGCACCTCGGTCGGTGCAGGTGCCAGCCAGGCGTCGCTGGGCGCGTCGGTGGAGAGGATCTGTACATCCACGCGGCGTGCAGCCAGCTGCTGGCGCATGGCCTGCAGCGGCTCAACGAAGTGCGCGCGCCAGTGGTCCTGCACTTCGCTGCGGCGCAGATCCAGGCCGATGCGCTGCTGCGCGGCCAGGAACTGCAGCGGCGCCGAGGGCGGCTGCAGTTCCAGCGGGTCGACCAGCAGCAGCAGGCTCAGGTCGTGGTGCTGGGCCAGCGCACTCCAGCGTGCCGGTGCGATGCGCACGGCCTGCTGGGGATCGGCCAGTACCAGCATGCGTGCGCCGGGGCGCAGCACACGGCCGGCGTGGTCCAGCGCGCGCTCCAGGCCGAGGTCATCGGCGGGCGGTTGCGCGTACCAGCGGGTCAGTGCGTCGAGCACGCGCAGCACGCCACGCGGGCCGCCGGCCGGAGCGATCGGCGGCTCACGGTCACTGCCACGCAGCGCGCCGATGCGGTCGCCACGACGTTGTGCGGACCACGCAGCCACAGCCCCGGCGCGCGCGGCCTGCACCGATTTGAAGCGCACGCGCGTACCAAAGTACAGCGCCGGCGAGGTGTCGGCGACGATCAGGCTGACCCGTTCGCGCTCGGCCTGGAACAGCTTGGTATGAGCGCGACCGGTGCGCGCGGTCACCCGCCAGTCGATGTGCCGCGCGTCATCGCCGGGTACGTATTCGCGCGACTCGGCATATTCCATGCCGCGTCCGCGCAGCGGTGACGGTGCCTGGCCGGCATTGCCCACGCGGCCACGGCGCGGCGGCGGCGGTCGCTGCGCCAACCGGCGCAGGGCCACCAGCTCGGCCAGCTGCGGGCGCAGGCCATCGCCTTCGGCCACGCTGGCGCTGTGCGGCGGGGATGAATCGGACATGTGCAGGCTCAGGGCGCCGGCACGCGGGCCAGCAGTTCCTGCACCAGGCGCTCGCCATCCCAGCCTTCGGCCGTCGCTTCATAGCTGGGCAGCACGCGGTGGCGCAGCACGTCGGCGGCCACGGCACGCACGTCATCCGGGGTAACGAAGTCACGACCGGCCAGCCACGCACGTGCACGCGCGCAGCGCTCCAGCGCGATCGAGCCGCGCGGGCTCGCGCCCCAGGCGATACGGCGGCCGAGGCCGGCGTCGTAGCGCGACGGATCGCGCGAGGCCAGCACCAGTTCGATCAGGTAACGCTCCAGCGCCGGCGCCATGTGCAGGTCCAGCACTTCGCGGCGGGCGTCGAACACCACCTGCATCGGCAGTTTTTCCGGTGCCGGCGCGGCGTTGTCCAGCGCACCGCGCGCGCGGTCGCGGGCCAGGCGCAGGATCTCCGCTTCGGCGGCCTGGTCGGGGTAGCCGATGCGCACATGCATCAGGAAACGGTCCAGCTGCGCTTCCGGTAGCGGGAAGGTGCCTTCCTGCTCGATCGGGTTCTGCGTGGCCATTACCAGGAACAGCGACGGCAGCGCATAGGTATGGCGACCGACGGTGACCTGGCGCTCGCCCATCGCTTCCAGCAGCGCAGACTGCACCTTGGCCGGGGCGCGGTTGATCTCATCGGCCAGCAGGATCGGGTGGAAGATCGGGCCGGGCACGAATTCAAAGCGACCTTCCTGCGGGCGCCAGATCTCGGTACCGGTCAGGTCGGCCGGCAGCAGGTCCGGGGTGAACTGGACGCGGGCGAAATCGGCTTCCAGTCGTGAGGCCAGCGCGCGGATGGCGGTGGTCTTGGCCAGGCCGGGGGCGCCTTCGACCAGCAGGTGGCCGTCAGCCAGCAGGGCGATCAGCAGGCGCTCGACCAGCGCGGCCTGGCCGACGATCTCGGCCGACAGGGCATCACGCAGGCCGGTAAAGGCGGCATGCAGCTGCGAAGTGGTCGGCGCGGGCGGCGGCGTGGCGGATTCGGGCATCGGCGGTGGCAGGTTCATGGGGGCCTTTGACCGGCGCGGAACGGCACGGGTTCCCCACATCATCGCAGGCCGGTCCGCGGATTGGATCAAGGACGGATGAATGGCCATCGCCGCATGGCGTGGATCCACCACGAAAAAGGGCCGCACATGGCGACCCCGTCTCGTACAGCGTGTGCGGGCTGGCTCAGCTCTTCTTGGCCACGCGCAGCACCTTCGGGGTCACGAACACCAGCAGTTCGGCCTTGTCCTTGTTGCGGCCACGCTTCTTGAACAGATTGCCCAGGAACGGCACATCGCCCAGGAACGGCACCTTGCTGACGCTGCTGCGGTCGGTGAACTCGTACACGCCACCGATCACCACGGTCTGGCCGTCCTCCACCAGCACGGCGGTGTTGACCTCGCGGCGGTTGATTTCCGGGATTTCACCGTAGCCGGCCAGGGTGATGTAGCGCTGCACTTCGTCCTTCTTGACCGCCATGTTCAGGAACACGCGGTTGTCGTCGGTGATGGTCGGGGTGACCTTCAGCTCCAGCACCACTTCCTTGAACTGCACGTTCGGGGTCTGCGCACCGCCGGCCGCACCGCCGCCGCTGATGGTCACGTAGCCGATTTCCTTACCCTGCTTGATCAGGGCCTCGCGCTGGTTGGTGGTCACCACGCGCGGGTTGGAGATCACTTCACCACGCGACTCTTCCTGCATGGCCGACAGTTCGACGTCCAGCAGGTAACCCGCGTTGAGGATGGACAGTGCCAGCGAACCGGGGTTGCTGGTGGAGGCCACCGGCAGGTTCCAGTTCAGGCCGTTGCCAATCTTCGACGCAACCGGGATGGGCGCCGGGCCGACGCTGCCGCCGGCGATCCAGTCGCGCACCGCGTTGGCGTTGGTGGCGGCGGTGGTCACCTGCGAATCGAGGGTGCTGTGGTTCTGATCCACGTTGCCACCAAAGTACACATTGTCGCGGCTGCCGCTGATGCCGAACTTGGCACCCAGTTCGCGGGCAAAGGTATCGGTGGCGATGACGATGCGGCTCTCGATCAGCACCTGGTCGACCGGGCGGTCGATCACGTTGATCAGCTCACGCATGCGCGCGATCTTCTTCGGGATGTCGCTGATCATCAGGGTGTTGGTGCGCTCGTCGGCGACGATGCGGCCGCGCGAGGACAGGAAGCCACTCTCTTCCTGGCTGGAGCTGGAGCCGCCACCGCTGCCACCACCGCCACCACCGATGCCCTTGGCCTCGGTCAGCGCTTTGAAGATCTGCGTGGCGCTGTGGTAGTTGATCTGCACGTAATCGGTCACCAGATCCTCGCGGTTCTCGATGGCGATGCGTGCGTCTTCCTTTTCCTGCTCGAACTTGGCCAGTTCAGCCTGCGGCGCGACCCAGATCACGCTGCCGTCGCGACGCTTGTCCATGCCCTTGGCGCGCAGCACGATGTCCAGCGCCTGGTCCCACGGCACGTTGACCAGGCGCAGGGTCACATTGCCCTGCACCGAATCGGACGCCACGACATTCAGGTTCGACTCTTCCGCAATCAACTGCAGCACGGTGCGCACCGGCACGTCCTGGAAGTTGAAGGTGACCGGCTTGCCGCTGTAGCCACGCTCCGGCACGCCCTTGGCAGCCTGGGTGACGCTGCCTGCGGTGACGGCACCGACGGCGGCCGGTGCCTTGCGGGCACTGATCTCGACCACGTACTCGTTGCCGCTCTGGTAGGCCAGCGATTCGACTGCGCCGCCGGTGCTCAGCACCAGCTGGGTGCCCGCGCCCGACGGCTTGGCGTCGATGCGCTGCACCGGCGTGGCGAAGTCGGTGACGTTCAGCGGCTTCTGCAGGTTGGCCGGCAGTCGGGCATTGCCGACGTCGACCACCACGCTGTTGTCCTGCGTGCGCAGGTCAGGGATCGCGCCCTGGCCGTCGAACTGGACGATCAGGCGGCCACTGCCGTCATCGCCGCGCTTGAAATCGATCCGCTGCACCGACAGCGAGGCCGGCGCGGAGGCCTGCGTCGCTACGGCGGTGCCTGCCGGCTTTTCGGCCGGTGCGGCAGCCAGCGCCGGGGCGCAGGCCAGCATCAGCGCGACTCCCAGCGCGCTGATGCGGTTCAAGGTAGAGCGCCGGATGGGTCGCAGCCCCTTGGCTTGGTGAAAAGTCATCGTGCTATCCCCAGTAAACGATCATTGATCATCGAGCGCGAGCGTGGCCGGACGTTCCAGCCAGCCCCCCGCACCGTCCGGCACAAGTTCGATCAGCTCCACGCGGTCTTCGTAGACCGCGGTGACCCGCCCGTCGCTCTGCCCAAGGTATCCACCCGGGCGCACCCGGTAGGTCACCTTGTCGGGCCCCATCACCAGGGCGACAGTGCCGCCTCCGGTACCGATGGTACCCACCATGTCCAGCGCATCCAGCGGGAAGCCTTCAAGCGGCTCCTTGCGCCGGTTCGGATCCGGACGGGTTCCACCAGCCCCCTGCTGCGGATTGGCCCAGGCATCGGTGAACGGATCGCGCATGCCCTGCGCGGAATACTCGAAGGTCTCGAACTGCTGCATCACCGGCAGCGGCTCGAGCGGCTGCGCCGGTCGTGCGCGCTCGCTTTCAACCCATTTTTCCAGGTTGGGGGCGTCGCCCGGCGTGCTGGTGATGCCGCGGCCGCAGCCGGCCAGCAACAACACCGCCATCGCCATGCCACCCCGTGCAATGAAGGAACGGATCACGGCTGCGCCTCCTTGCCCGGTTCAACCTGTTGCTCTGCGATCTCGGACTCATCCAGGTACCGGTACGTTTTGACCGTACCGGACAGCTCCAGCGCGCCGGCGCGGATGCTGCCACCGGTCTTGTCGGCCGGCTTCAGGTTGATGTCGTGCATGGTCAGGATGACCACGCGCGGCAGCGAGGCCACGCCACTGACGAACGCGCCGAACTGGTGGTAGCTGCCCACCATCTTCAGCTTGATCGGCTTCTCGGCGTAGAACTCCTTGATCTGTTCCTGCTCCGGCTCGAACAGCTGGTTGGTCAGGCCGCTGGACAGCGCGGTCTGCGAGATGTCGATGATCAGGTCCGGCATCTCGGTCTTGCTGGGCAGCTGCCGCAGCATCTGCTGCAGGACCTGCTCCATCTGTGCCAGCTGCTGCTTGAGCGGTTCCAGGTTCACCGCGCGTGCCTGCTCGGTGCTGAACTGTTCGCGCAGCGTGGCTTCCTGGCCTTCCAGGGTTTCCAGCTCCTCGCGCTTGCCGCTGATCAGCAGCATGTACGCCACGAACATGATGACCAGGGCGATCAGCGTGCAGAACACGATCTTCGCGTTCCGCGGCCAGTTGCCGATGTCGTTGAAGTCCAGGCTCTTGAGGTCGACTTTCCTGCTCATGCGCGGTCCCCCTGCAACGGGGCGTGGAAGGCCTGCGGCGGCTGCGCCAGGCGGCTCCCCTCAGGCTTGGGCGGGGCCGCCGGCTTGGCGGCCGGCGCTGTCGGCGCGGGCTGGGCAGCCGG
>NZ_QETL01000030.1:0-38723 GCF_003105135.1 Stenotrophomonas sp. SPM
ACGTGGGTGTGCGGGTGGGCAGCGCCCCTTTCTGATCGGTAGCGCCGGGCCATTCCCGGCGGCTTCTCGCCGCGCTGCGCGCTCGCCGGGCATGGCCCGGCGCTACCCGTACCAGCCTACGGCTGGTACTGCGTCCGTGCGTTGGCGATCACGGCCTTCACCAGTTCGCGGTCGGTATGCCGGGAAATGGCGCGTGCGCCGAGGGCGATCGCCTGCGCGCGCAGGTCCGCGTTGACATCGTAATGAGCGCCGCTGGTCTTGTTCTGGAAGGCCCGCGGCGGGATGCCGAGCTGCGCCGCCATCGCGTGCAGCTCGGCCAGGGTGTCGGCCATCAGGTGCGCCCAGCGCTGTCCGCGCCAGGGATGCACCGCGTCATCGACGTAGACCGCCACCGTCGCGGCCGGTTCAGGCCTGCGGCTTGCCGTCGGTGTCGGCGGCGTCGGCCGGATCGGCCTCGGCGTCGGCAGCGGCTTCAACCACGTCGCCTTCAGCGGCGTCTTCGCCTTCTTCGGCCTGCTCGGTTTCGAACTCGGCCACCAGCTTGTCCAGATACTCGTCAGCGGTCTGGCCGGCTTCGGCAGCCAGGGTGTCCAGCAGCTTCTGCATCAGCTCGGAATATTCCAGGTTGACCGTGCGGCCTTCCTTTTCCTGCACGTTGGACAGGTGCTTGAGCATGGCCAGCATCGGCACCGGGTTGTCGGCGTTGCCCATGGTCTGGCCGCCGATGGCCAGCAGCCACTCGCGGCCCTGCAGGCCGATGGCGGCCACGGCCTGGCCGTCTTCGTTGGTCAGCACGGCGTGGTTCTGCACCTGCTGCTGGGCATTCAGGCGCAGGAACGGACGCTTGGCCTGCTGCTTCTTGCGCTTGTCGCGCTTGGCCTTGGAGTTCTGGGACATGGGGTGGGGTCACCTGGAAAAGGAAAGACCGCCATTGTACTGGGTGCCGCGCTGCGCGCTCGCCGGGCCATGCCCGGCGGAGACCGGTCAGGGGTCAGAGCCCTTTCCGGGAGAAAGGGATCCGACCCCGGCTCAGGGTGCTACTGCCGGCGTGGCGGCCTCACCCTGCGCGGCCTGCACGTCCGGGTCGGCCACGGCGGCCGACAGCCCCACCTGCGGGCCGGCGCCAGCCAGGGCGGCTTCTTCGGCGGCCTTGGTCATCACCACGATGCTGATGCGGCGGTTGATCGGGTTCTGCGGGTCGGCCTTGTCGAACAGCACCGACGAGGACAGGCCGACCACGCGGGTGATCTTGCTGTCGTCCATGCCGCCATCGACCAGCGCACGGCGCGCGGCGTTGGCGCGGTCGGCGCTCAGTTCCCAGTTGCCATAGCCGCGCGCGGCCGAATAGGCGGTGATATCGGTGTGGCCGGTCAGGCTGATCCGGTTCGGCACGTGGTTCAGGTACTCGGCCAGCTCGTGCAGGATCTGCTGGGTATAGGGCTTCAGCGTGGCGCTGCCAAGGTCGAACATCGGCCGGTTCTGCTTGTCCACGATCTGGATGCGCAGGCCTTCCGGGGTCAGGTCCAGCAGCAGCTGGTCCTTGAACGGCTCCAGCGCCTGGCTCCTGCTGATCGCTTCCTGCAGCTCCTTCATCAGCGCTTCCAGCTGCTGCTTGTCGCGCTGCTGCTGGTCCACCGGCTGCGGCACGGCTTCCTTCTGGTTCTGGAAGGGGTCGTTGCTGTTGCCGCGGGACACATCGGTGGCGCCGCCCAGCTTGATCATCGAGGTGCTGGCGCCCCCCGGGCCGGCCATGCCCGGTGCGGGCGTTGCGCTCTGCCCGGCCAGCGGGCTGGGATTGCGGAAGTACTCGGAGATCGCCGCGCGCTCCGGCTTGCTGGTGCTGGCCATCAGCCACAGCACCAGGAAGAAGGCCATCATCGCGGTCACGAAGTCGGCGTAGGCCACTTTCCACGAACCGCCGTGATGGGCGGCATGGCCGCCCTTCCTGACCCGGCGGACGATGACGGTGGGCTTGTTCTCGGCCATGGCTTACTTGACCGTCTTCAGGTGCTGCTCGAAATCGGAGAACGCCGGGCGCACGTTCGACGGCAGGGTCTTGCGTGCGAATTCCAGGGCGATCTTCGGGTTATAGCCGCGCAGGCAGGCCAGCAGGGCGGTCTTGACCGATTCGTAGATGCGGCTGTCCTGCTCGGCGCGCGCTTCCATCGCCGAGGCCATCGGGCCGATGAAACCGTAGCCCAGCAGGATGCCGAGGAAGGTACCGACCAGGGCGCCCGCCACGTGGCCACCCACTTCGACGATGTCGCCGCCGATCGAGCCCATGGTGATGACGATGCCCAGCACCGCCGCCACGATGCCGAAACCGGGCAGGCCGTCGGCCACCTTGTTCATCACCTGCGAGGGCGCCATTGCTTCGGCGTGGTGCTTTTCCAGCTCCAGCTCCAGCAGCGGCTCCAGTTCGTGCGGCTCGATGTTGCTGCCGATCATCAGGCGCAGGCAGTCGGTGATGAAGTCGATCAGGTGGTGGTCGGCCTGCACCTTCGGGTAGTTGGCGAACAGGGCGCTCTCGGCCGGGCGCTCGACGTGGTCTTCCAGCGACATGAAGCCTTCGCGGCGGGCCTTGTTCAGCAGTTCATAGAGCAGGCTGAGGACGTCGATGTAGTCCTGCTGCTTGTAGCGCGGGCCCTTGAACACGCCGATCGCTGCCTGCAGCGTCTGCTTGACCGTCTTGGCCGGGGTGCCGACCAGGAACGCACCGACGGCCGCGCCGCCGATGATGACCAGTTCGTAAGGCTGCCAGAGGGCACCCAGGCGGCCGTGCGCGCCCAGGTAGCCGCCGAGGACGCTGATGATGACGACCAGGAATCCAACGATGATGAGCATGGCGCGACGCAAGGGGAGGGGATATCTCCTTGTCGGCCTGACACCGGTGTTTCTGAAGAGGGAATTCTGTGAAGTCGGTCAGCGGGGGTGATCAGCCCGCCGTTCCGGCCTCGGCGCCTTCACACTGCAGGGGATTGGGCCACGGCTCGCCGTTGCCGACGAAGGAAAGTGAGACCGAGTTCAGGCAGTGGCGCTCGAAGGTGGGCGGCGGGCCATCCGGGAACACGTGGCCCAGGTGGCTGCCGCAGCGGGCGCAGGTGATCTCGGTGCGGACCATGCCGTGGCTGGTGTCGCGGATTTCGGTCACGTGCGCCGGGTCGTAGGGCGCGAAGAAGCTGGGCCAGCCGGTGCCCGAATCGAACTTGGTGCTGGAGCGGAACAGCGGCAGCGCGCACAGGCGGCAGCAGTAGACGCCCTCGCGCTTGTTGTCGAGGAACACGCCGCAGAACGGGGCCTCGGTGCCGTGCTGCAGCAGCACGCGGCGTTCCTCGGCGCTCAGGCCGGCCACGAGGGCGTCGGTCTGGGTGGCGGTGGGGGGCGTCAGGTCGAAAGCGCTCATGCCGGCTCCGTGGGGTGTGGCCTGGGGATGCCGGCAAACGTGGGGGTGCGCGGCGGCCGTTGCAAGTGTGATGGCCATTCATGGCTGGCACACAAGCCCCGGCGCAAGGTGGAGGTCTCACACGATGGAGCGTGCCATGACACCGCGTCTTGTCCTCTTGTTGATCGCCCTGCTGCCGCTGGCTGCCCAGGCCCAGGTGCCCACGTCCTCCAGCCCGACCGCCACGCGCAGCACGAACAGCGTGAACCCGCCGCCGGTCGCGCCGCAGTCGCCGCCGCAACCGGCGAACCCTGAGCTGCCGGTGCAGGTGCCGCGGCAGCAGGCGCAGCCGATCCGCTCGACCGGCCCCGCCCAGGTGACGCCGGCACCGGCCACGCGTGCAGCCGACAAGGTCTATGACCGCAACGGCCGCATCGTGCCCGGGGTGAGGCCGGCCGGCCCCAACCGCGTGTTCGATTCGCGCACCGGCCGCTACTACGACAGCGTGCCGGCCGGCGACGGCCAGCAGGTCAAACCGTGAAGTCCGTTGCGGCGGGCCTGAACCCAGGAAAACAACGTCCTGCCGATCACTGATTTTTCGCCTGCGATTAACCGCGCCGGGACCACCGTAGCCCTGCACCGGCAACCGCCGTTGCATGTCCTTCGTCCACTGGATCGCGATCATGAAAAACCAGCAGAACCGTCATCCCGGCAAGGAGCAGCAGGGCCAGAGCCGCAGCCCGCAGCAGCAACAGCAGCAGATGGATGCGCAGCAGCAGCAGAAGGGCGGCAAGCAGCAGGAGCAGCCCCAGAAGGGGTCGCAGAAGCACCCGCAGCAGCGCTGACCGGCGCCAGGGGTCGGATCCCGCAACGCGGGCTCTGACCCCATCCCGGCCGAGGCACTCAATCCGCGATCGGCAGCGCCCAGGTCTCCTTCACTTCTTCCATCACGATGTAGCTCTTCGATTCGCGCACATGCGGCAGGGTCAGCAGCGTGCTCCCCAGCAGCTTGCGGTAGCTGGCCATCTCGCTGATGCGTGCCTTCAGCAGGTAATCGAAGTCGCCCGAGACCAGGTGGCACTCCAGCACGTTGGGCAGCTTCAACGCCGCACGGCGGAATTCCTCGAAGATGTCGCCGGATTTGTAGGCCAGGCTGATCTCCACAAACACCAGCAGGCTGGCCTTCAGTGCCGCCGGGTCGAGGTGCGCGTGGTAGCCGGTGATGACCCCTTCGCGCTCCAACCGGCGCACGCGCTCGGTGCAGGGGGTGGTCGACAGGCCGACCCGTTCACCCAGCTCGGTGAAGGAAATACGGCCCTCGGCCTGCAGGATGCGCAGGATCTTGCGGTCGATCTTGTCCAGTTCGCGGGTACGGGTGGCCATCGCCGTCAACCTTGGGGAATGAATTGCAGGAGAACATCCTGCCGGTTGATTTCAAATCAGGCAAATCAACTGGTATCGGCTGTCTATACTTCCCCAATTATGGTCCCGGCGCGCTCCAGTGCAGGGAATGATCGGGTTGGAGAAGTCCCATGCGAGTCCTAGTTCTCGGCAGCGGCGTGATCGGCACCACCAGTGCCTGGTACCTGCGACAGGCCGGGTTTGAAGTCACGGTCATCGACCGCCAACCCGGCCCGGCGCTGGAGACCAGCTTCGCCAATGCCGGCCAGCTGTCGTTCGGCTACACCTCGCCGTGGGCGGCCCCGGGCGTGCCGAAGAAAGCGATCGGCTGGCTGTTCGAGAAGCACGCGCCGCTGGCGATCAAGCCGGGCATGGACCTGGCCCAGTACCGCTGGCTGTGGCAGATGCTGCGCAACTGCACCCACGAGCGCTACGCCATCAACAAGGCGCGCATGGTGCGCATGTCCGAATACAGCCGCGACTGCCTGAACGAGCTGCGCGCGCAGATCGGCATCGCGTTCGAAGGCCGCGACCTGGGCACCACCCAGCTGTTCCGCACCCAGCAGCAGCTGGACGCCTCGGCGCAGGACATCGAGATCCTGGCCCAGTACGGCGTGCCCTACGAAGTGCTGGACCGCGCCGGCATCATCCAGGCCGAACCGGCCCTGGCCCACGTCGATGGCCTGGTCGGCGCGCTGCGCCTGCCGCGTGACCAGACCGGCGACTGCCAGCTGTTCACCCGCCGCTTGGCGCAGATGGCGGCCGACGCCGGCGTCGAGTTCCGCTACGACCAGGACGTCAGCGGCCTGGAGTTCGATGGCGACCGCATCACCGGCGTGCGCATCGGCGGCCGGCTGGAAACCGCCGACCGCTTCGTGGTCGCGCTGGGCAGCTATTCGCCGCAGATGGTGGCGCCGCTGGGCATGCGCCTGCCGGTGTACCCGCTGAAGGGCTATTCGCTGACCCTGCCGATCACCGACCCGGCGATGGCACCGACCTCGACCATCCTTGACGAGAGCTACAAGGTGGCCGTGACCCGCTTCGACAACCGCATCCGCGTGGGCGGCATGGCCGAAGTGGCCGGTTTCGACCTGTCGCTGTCACAGCGCCGCCGCGAGACCCTGGAACGGGTGGTGCGCGACCTTTATCCGAAGGGCGGCGACCTGGCCAAGGCCGATTTCTGGACCGGCCTGCGCCCGGCCACCCCGGACGGCACGCCGGTCATCGGCGCCACCCCGTTCCGCAACCTGTACCTCAACACCGGCCACGGCACCCTGGGCTGGACCATGGCCTGCGGCTCGGGCCGCTATCTGGCCGACCTGATGAGCGCGCGCCAGCCGCAGATCAGCACCGAGGGCCTGGATATCTTCCGCTACGGCCAGTACGGCCAGGCCCCGCAGCAGGAGAGCCGCGCATGCGTCCTGCCCGCGCGCTGATCGACCTGGGCGCGCTGCGCAGCAACTACCGGCTGGCCCGCGAGCTGGGCGGCGGCAAGGCGC
The DNA here is from genome assembly GCF_003105135.1 of Stenotrophomonas sp. SPM. Lineage (NCBI taxonomy): Bacteria > Pseudomonadati > Pseudomonadota > Gammaproteobacteria > Lysobacterales > Lysobacteraceae > Stenotrophomonas > Stenotrophomonas sp. SPM. The sequence continues at coordinate 6,283 of NZ_QETL01000030.1, forward strand.
TGGCGGTGGTCAAGGCCGATGCCTATGGCCACGGCGCGGTGCGCTGCGCGCAGGCGCTGGAAGGCGAGGCCGATGGCTTCGCGGTGGCCACCATCGAAGAGGCGCTGGAACTGCGCCAGGCCGGCATCCACGCGCCGATCCTGCTGCTGGAAGGCATCTTCGAGGCCAGCGAGCTGCCCCTGGTGGCCGAGCATGACCTGTGGTTCTCGGTGGGTTCGGCGTGGCAGCTGGAGGCGCTGGCCGCCTTCGACAGCCCGCGCCCGCTGACGGTGTGGCTGAAGCTGGACAGCGGCATGCACCGGCTGGGCCTGGACGTGGCCGGCTTCCGCGCCGCGCACGCGCGCCTGTCGGCGCTGCCGCAGGTCGAGCGCATCGTGATGATGACCCACCTGGCGCGCGCCGATGAGCTGGACAGCGAGCGCACCCACGAACAGGCCGCCACCTTCAAGGCGGCCATCGACGGCCTGCAGGGCGAGACCAGCGTGTGCAACTCGCCGGCCCTGCTGGGCTGGCCGGACGTGCGCAGCGACTGGGTGCGGCCGGGCCTGATGCTGTACGGGGCCAACCCGCTGCCGGACGACACCACGCTGACCGCGCGCCTGCGCCCGGTGATGACCATGCAGTCGAAAGTGATCGCCGAGCGCTGGATCGATGCCGGTGAGCCGGTGGGCTATGGCGCCCGCTTCGTGGCCAAGGCCCGCACCCGCGTGGGCGTGGTCGCGCTGGGCTATGCCGATGGCTACCCGCAGTTCGCCCCGAACGGCACCCCGGTGCTGATCAATGGCCAGCCCGGCGGGCTGATCGGCCGCGTGTCGATGGACATGCTGACCGTGGACCTGACCGCGCATGCGCAGGCCGGCATCGGCAGCGTGGTGGAACTGTGGGGCACGGCGCCGACCCTGGCCGAACTGGCCCCGCGCTGCGGTGTCAGCGCCTACCAGCTGCCGTGCGCGGTCAAGCGCGTGGCGCGGGTTTACCAGGAGTGAGATGATGCCGGCCAGCGGCCGGCACTACCGGAATGCACGCTTCACGACCGCCGGGCCGTGCCCCGCGACCTTTGATCAACGTGCCGCGGTTGCCTGCGTAGTCAACTGGCGCTTTACCCAGTCATCGATCAGGCGCTTCTCGAAACGCAGCGGATCACTGTCGCTGCGCATGCCGATGTTGTGCAGGTAGCCGCTGTCGCTCAGCTTGGCCTCGCCTTCGTCGACGATGCGGCCGCTGGCGTCCTTCAGCGTGTACTGCAGGGTGATGCGCGGCGGGTAGATGTCGCGCATGATCCGGATGTTGTCGGCACGCGGGCCGTGCCACGGCTCGTAGTCGCCGGCGCGCTTGATGTCCACCAGGGTCACGTCCAGGGTCTGCCCCGGCTGCAGCGGCTTGGCTGCCGCGGTTCGCACGTAACGGGCCAGCTGCTGCACCCAGTCGCCGCGCTGTGCCTCGAAGCGGTTGGTGCTGCGGCGGATCTCGGTGAACGTGGCCGGATCGTCCCATTTCACGCTGACCGGGCCATCGGCCTGCAGCGCCCGCGGTGCCTGCGGATCGGTGACAGTGCGTGGCGCAGCGGTGGCGCTGCCCACGACCAGAGCGCCTGCCAGCAGCAGGGCGGCGGAAAGCGAGCGGTTCATGGTGGTCTCCTGCGTCCCGTGATCGGGGCGGTGTCGGCGTACAGGTCGAGTGTGATCCTGCTGCCGGGTGCCAGCAATGGCCGATTGCGTCATATGCGACAGCAGTTGTCGCGAATTCATGGTCGTCAAGCCTGACTGACGTCGCTTGACGCTGTGAATACGCGCTCTGGAAGATGCTGTACCTCCACCCGGTCCGTCCCCCACGCCCTTGTCCACACTGCCGCCCCTTGTGGAGCGCCCGCCCTTGAAGGCGCCGGCGCCCGAACCCGACCTGCATCACGGCGTGCTCGAGCACATCAATGCCGGCTTCTGTGTGATCCAGGTGCTGTTCGAGGGTGAGCAGGCCGTGGACTATCGCTTCATCGAGGTCAACGACGCCTTTGAGCGCCACACCGGCCTGAAAGGCGCGCAGGGCAAGCGGATGAGCGCGCTGGAGCCAAAGCACGAACGCGAGTGGTTCCGCATCTACGGCGAAGTAGCACGCACCGGGAAACCGGCGCAGTTCGAGATGGATGCGCGCGCGCTGGGTCGCTCGTTCGCGGTGGACGCGGTGCGCGTGGGCAAGCCGGGCGAGGACAAGGTCGGCATCCTGTTCTTCGACGTGACCGCGCGCAAGCAGATCGAAGTGGAGCTGGGCGAGAGCGAGGCGCGTTTCAGCGCGCTGGCCGATGGCCTGCCGATGCCGGTCTGGGTGCTGGACGAGCGCGGCCATGCCCGGTTCGTCAACAGCGCCTTCAGCGAATTCTTCGGCGGCGACGAAACCCGCGTGGCGGAAGATGTCTGGCGTGGCCTGGTGCATCCAGACGACGCCTCGGTGTTCGAATATGAGCTGCAGCAAGCGCTGACGGTGCAGCGCTCGATGCACGCGCTGGTACGCGCGCGGCGGGCCGACGGCCAGTGGCGCTGGCTGGAAATGAACGCACGGCCGCGCTTCTCGCGCATGGGCCGCTTCATCGGCCTGGCTGGAAGCAGCCCGGACGTGACCGAGCGCCGCGAGATCGAACTGGCGCGCGAGGAGCTGCTGCAGTCCGAGCGTGCCGCGCGCAGTGCCGCGGAAAACATGGCGCGGCTGAAGGACGAATTCCTGGCCACGCTGTCGCACGAGCTGCGCACGCCGCTGACCACCATCCTTGGCTGGAGCGAACTGCTGCTGCAGCGGGTGGACAACACCAGCCCGCTGTTCAAGGGCCTGAACGTGATTGCCAGCAGCGCCACGGCGCAGAAGCGGCTGATCTCGGACATGCTGGACCTGAGCAGCATGCTGCTGGGCAAGGTGCAGCTGGAAGTGGAAGTGCTGGACCTGCGCACGCAGCTGGGCGAAGCCCTGGGGGCACAGGAGCCGGTGGCCGAGGGCAAGGCGCTGGATGTCAGCCTGCAGCTGCCCGACCAGCCCTGCCTGGTGCTGGGCGATGCCACGCGCCTGCAGCAGGTGTTCTGGAACCTGCTGTCCAACGCCATCAAGTTCACCCCGGCCGAAGGCCGCATCGAGGCGCAGGTGCGTGCCGATGGCGGCTACTGGACGATCACCCTGCGCGACACCGGCGACGGCATCGCGCCGGAGTTCCTGCACCATCTGTTCAGCCGCTTCCGCCAGGCCGATGGCACCACCACCCGCCGCCATGGCGGCCTGGGCCTGGGCCTGGCCATCGTGCAGCAGCTGGTGGAACTGCATGGCGGCACGATCAGCGCGGCCAGCGACGGCCATGGCCATGGCTCGACGTTCACCGTACGCCTGCCGCAGTACCTGCCTGATGCCGACCGCCGGCCGCTGCGCGAAGTGTTCAGCGGCCCGATCCTTGATCCGACCGTGGTCGAGCCGCATCCGCTGCGCGGCCTGCATGTTCTGGCCGTGGACGACCAGCCGGAAGTGCTGGAGTACCTGCGGCGCATGCTGGAAGAGCAGGGCGCCAGCGTCTCGGCGGTCGGTTCGGCCGGTGAAGCGCTGGCCCTGCTGGCCGACAGCGGCCACCTGCAGTACCAGGTGATGCTGACCGACATCGGCATGCCGGGCATGGACGGCTATGGCCTGGTGCGCACGCTGCGCGAGGACATGGCCGTGGCGGCGACCGACCTGCCGGCGGTGGCAGTGACCGCGCTGGCACGTGCCGACGACCGCCGCCGCGCGCTGGCCTCGGGCTTCCAGGAACACGTCGCCAAGCCGTACTCGGTGGCGCAGCTGGTCTCGGCCGTGCGCAGCGTGCAGCCGCAACGCAGCAGCGACGCCTTGCACTGAGCACCCAGGAGGTTCACCGATGTCCCGTATTGCGCCCCGCATCCACACCGATCCAGCGCAGATCGCCCGTCTTGAAGCCCTGCTGCCGCAACTGGGTGGCGAATGGCAGGTGCAGCTGACCCTGCATGATGGCCGCCGCCTGCTGGGCACCGTCGCCGTGCGCCCGACGTTGCAGCAGTACCGCAATGATGCGGGTGATGAAGGCAGCAACGGCCAGCTGCGCCTGGACGACTACGACAATCCGGTGCAGCAGCACCACGTCTGGCTGGACGAGATCGCCAGCGTCAGCAGGTTGCCGCCGAAGGCGCCGTCACAGGCGTGAAACGGTAGCGCCGGGCCATGCCCGGCGCCACCCCGCATCTCAATGTTCGAACACGGTCGGCGTTGCCTCGAACCGGCGCGCATAGGCACGCTCGTCGGCCACGCGGGCCACTTCGTCGTCGGCAAGGTCCGGTGCCCCATATACCGCATAGGCCACGCTGCCATCGGCGCCATGGCCGACCTGGTGCAGGCGGTAGCGCGAATGCCCACCACCGGTATCCTCGGGGTAATGCACGGGCGGATGGCTGCCTTCCAGGTCCATCTCACTGTTGTCGACCACTCCACCGACGAACAAGGCGCGCATGCGGGTTCTCCTAGGTTTTCTGGGGGAGCCCTTACCCTGAACGCTCCGATGTTGTCGGCGCATCAACAGCCCGTTGAACTTTCGCAAAGCGGTCCCGGGGCCGGCCCGGCGAGGGCGGTACAATGGACGGCCCTACGCTTGAAGTACCCGCGCCGATGGCCTCCAGCAACGACGCCCCCCTGCAGACCCTGCTCCTGCCGTTCAGCAACGGCACCCTGCACTGGCCCGACGGCCCGGTCGCTTTCTTCCGTGCCCGCGATGGCTGGCCGCTGCGCGAGATCGCCGGCAACCGCGAAGTGCACTGCGAGCAGAGCTTCGCCCCGTTTGCAGAGCCGCTGCAGCAGGCCGCCGGCTGGACCGTCAGCGGCCAGATCGACGATGCCGCCGGCAAGGGCCGCTACCCGCTGGTGCTGGTGCTGCCGCCGCGCCAGCGTGAGGAAGCCCGCGCGCTGTTCGCCCGCGCCCTGGCCCTGGTGGCCGAGGGTGGCCGCATCGTCGCCTGCCAGTCCAACAACGAGGGCGCCCGCTCCGGCGAAGGCGACCTCAAGCAGCTGACCGGTCTTGGCGGCTGCCTGACCAAGAACCACTGCCGCGTGTACTGGACCGCGCCGCTGCAGGGCCAGCACGATGCCGACCTGGCCAAGCGCTGGAGCGCGCTGGACGCCGTGCGTCCGATCGTCGGCGGCCGCTTCCTCAGCCGCCCGGGCGTGTTTGCCTGGGATCGCATCGACCCGGCCTCGGCGCTGCTGGCCGAGCACCTGCCCGCCGACCTGGCCGGCCGTGCCGCCGATCTTGGTGCCGGCTACGGCTACCTGTCGCGCGAGCTGCTGGAGCGCTGCCCGAAGATCACCGCGCTGGACCTGTATGAAGCCGAGCAGCGTGCGCTGGCCCTGGCCGAACTGAACCTGGCGCCGCCGCCGCGCGCGTTGCCGCTGCGCTTCCTGTGGCGCGACGTCACCGCCGGCGTCGAGCCGGGCTACGACGTCATCATCAGCAATCCGCCGTTCCACACGCCGTCGCGCGCCGACCGCCCGGACATCGGACAGCGCTTCATCGCCGTGGCCGCGCAGGCGCTGCGCCCGGGTGGCCGCCTGTACGTGGTGGCCAACCGCCACCTGCCGTACGAGTACACGCTCAACGAGAGCTTCGGTGCCGTGCGTGTCATCGCCGAGCGTGATGGCTTCAAGCTGGTCGAGGCGGTGAAGGGGAAGGGCAAGTGAAGCTGGTCAAGCTGATTGCCAACCTGGGCTACGGCAGCCGCAAGCAGGTGCAGTGGATGTTCCGCGAGGGCCGCGTCACCGATGCCGACGGCGAAGTGCTGTACGCCGATGACCAGGTGCCGCACGAGGCGATCCGCGTTGATGGCGAGCCGCTGGACCCGCCCGTGGGCCTGTCGCTGGCGCTGTACAAGCCGGCCGGCTACACCTGTTCGACCAAGGACACCGGCCGCCTGATCTACGATCTGCTGCCGCCGCGCTTCCGCGACCGCGACCCGGTGCTGTCCACCGTCGGCCGCCTGGACCGCGAGACCAGTGGCCTGCTGCTGCTGACCGACGATGGTGGCCTGCTGCACCGGATCATCTCGCCGAAGTCGAAGCTGCCCAAGGTCTACGAAGTGGAACTGGCCGAGGACCTGCGCGGCGACGAAGTGGCGCAGTTCGCCAGCGGCACGCTGATGCTGGAAGCGGAGAAGACGCCCCTGCTGCCGGCTGAACTCGAGGTGCTGGGCCCGCGCAAGGCGCGCCTGGTACTGCACGAAGGCCGCTACCATCAGGTACGCCGCATGTTCGCCGCCGTCGGCAACCACGTGCAGGCCCTGCACCGCAGCCGCGTTGGCGGCCTGGACCTGCAGGGGCTGGATGAAGGCCAATGGCGGATGCTGACCCCCACTGACCTGGACACCCTGTTCGCCCCATGACGTCCCTCGCTGCGCTGTCGTTCCTCCCGGATGCCGTCATCTTCGACATGGACGGCCTGATGATCGACAGCGAGCGGGTGTCGATCGCGTGCTGGAGCGAGGCAGCTGCCGAACTCGGGCTGCCGCTCGACGCGATGTTCTTCGTCCGCATGGTCGGCCTGGGTGACCGTGACAGCCAGGCGCTGCTGCGCGGGCAGGGCGTGTCGGACGCGATGATCGAGGCGATGGCCGCACGCTGCCACGACCTCTACGAGGCGCGTACGCAGACCGGCCTGCCGTTGCGGCCGGGCATCCTGGAACTGCTGGAACTGCTGAAGGCGCACACCATTCCGCGTGCCGTGGCGACCACCACGCGGCAGCCGCGGGCCAACCGCAAGCTGGCCGCCGCCGGACTGCTGCCATACTTCGATGCGGTCATCACCAGTGGCGACGTCGCCCACCCGAAGCCGGCGCCGGATATCTACCTGCTGGCCGCGCAGCGGCTGGGCAAGGCGCCGGAACGCTGTCTGGCGCTGGAGGATTCACCGGCCGGCACGCGCGCCGCCGTGGCCGCGGGCATGACCGTGATCCAGGTGCCGGACCTGGTGCATCCTGATGAAGAACTGCGCGCGCTGGGCCACCGCATCGTCGGCTCGCTGGTGGATGCCCACGCCCTGCTGGTGCCTCTGCTTATCCCCCGGTAGGTGCCGATCGTTGGTCGGCACGCTTCACCGCTCTGGACCGCTCTGGTAGATGCCAACCTTGGTTGGCACTGAGCCGAGCATGGGCTCGGCTCTACATCCGCGCGATCACCGCTCCGGTGGGTGCCGACCGTTGGTCGGCACGCCTTCCAATCAAACGCGGCCGAACACCAGCGCCGCGTTCGTACCACCGAAACCGAAGCTGTTGGACATCACCGTATCCAACTTCTGCTCGCGGCTCTCGCGCAGGATCGGGAAGCCTTCCACCGCCGGGTCCAGCTCGGTGATGTTGGCCGAACCAGCCACGAAACCATCGCGCATCATCAGCAGGCAGTAGATCGCCTCGTGCACGCTGGCCGCGCCGAGCGAGTGGCCCGACAGCGCCTTGGTCGACGACAGCGGCGGCACGGCATCGCCGAACACTTCGCGGATCGCACCCAGCTCGGTCACGTCGCCCAGCGGCGTCGAGGTGCCGTGGGTATTGAGGTAATCCAGCGGACGGTCGACGTTCTGCAGCGCCATCTTCATGCATCGCACCGCGCCTTCGCCAGACGGGGCGACCATGTCGGCGCCGTCGGAGGTCACGCCGTAGCCGATCAGCTCGGCATGGATGCGCGCGCCGCGGGCAACGGCGTGGTCGTAGTCTTCCAGCACCAGCATGCCGCCGCCACCGGCGATGACGAAGCCGTCGCGGTCCTTGTCATACGGGCGCGAGGCGCTGGCCGGCGTGTCGTTGAAGCTGGTCGACAGCGCGCCCATCGCATCGAACATCACGCTCATCGACCAGTGCAGGTCTTCGCCGCCACCGGCGAACATGATGTCCTGTGCGCCGTGGCGGATCATGTCCGCGGCCGCGCCGATGCAGTGCGCCGAGGTCGCGCAGGCGGCCGACAGCGAGTAGCTGACGCCCTTGATCTGGTAGGCGGTGGCCAGGCAGGCCGACACGGTGGAGCACATCGTGCGCGGCACCATGTACGGGCCGACCTTGCGCACGCCACGGGCGCGCAGCAGGTCGACGGCACCCACCTGCCATTCGCTGGAACCACCGCCGGAACCGGCGATCAGGCCGGTGCGCAGCGCGCTCACCTGTTCCGGCGACAGGCCGGCATCGGCGATCGCATCGCGCATGGCGATGTAGGCGAAGGCCGCCGCATCGCTCATGAAGCGCTTCTGCTTGCGGTCGATCTGTGCATCCAGGTCCAGGTCCACGCGGCCGCCCACCTGGCTGCGCAGGCCAGCTTCGGCGTGGTCGGGCAGCGCGGTGATGCCGGCGCGGCCTTCGCGCAGCGCCGAGGAAACGGTATCCAGATCATTGCCCAGGCACGAGGTGATGCCCATGCCGGTGATGACGACGCGACGCATCAGAAGCTCCCGGTTTCAGTGAACAGGCCCACGCGCAGGTCGCGGGCGTTGTAGATCTCGCGGTCGTCCACGTACATGCGGGCATCGGCCTGGGCCATCACCAGCTTGCGGTTGATGACGCGGGTGATGTCGATCTCGTAGCGCACAAGTTTGGCTTCCGGCAGCACCTGGCCGGTGAACTTCACCTCGCCGCAGCCCAGGGCGCGGCCCTTGCCGGGCGCACCCAGCCAGGTCAGGTAGAAGCCGGTCAGCTGCCACATGGCATCCAGGCCCAGGCAGCCGGGCATCACCGGGTCGCCGATGAAGTGGCAGCCGAAGAACCACAGGTCCGGGCGGATATCCAGTTCGGCACGAACCATGCCCTTGCCATGCGGTCCGCCGTCCTCGCGGATTTCGGTGATGCGGTCGAACATCAGCATCGGGTCGTTGGGCAGACGGCCGGCGGCGGCGCCGAACAGTTCACCGCGGGCGCTGGCCAGCAGCTGGTCACGGTTGAACGCGTGGAGACGAGTCATGGAAAGCGCATTCCTGGAAGCGAAAACAAGGCAACAAGTCCCCGAGGATGCACGACGGTTGCAACGGGAATCAAACCGCCACACCGTACGCGTGCGTAGTGTTTTCCCCGGGAATCACGCATCCCGTTGATGCACAACGACCATACTTCGCCGTCTGGACCGGTACGGTGCGGTTATCATGTCAGCCAACCATGAACGCACTGCGCAAGATCATCCACGTCGACATGGACGCCTTCTACGCGTCGGTGGAGCAGCGTGACGACCCGTCACTGCGCGGCAAGCCGGTGGTCGTGGCCTGGCGCGGCGCGCGTTCGGTGGTGTGCGCGGCCTCGTACGAAGCCCGGGTGTTCGGCGTGCGCTCGGCGATGCCGGCCCTGCGTGCCGAGCGCCTGTGCCCGGATGCGATCTTCGTGCCGCCGGATTTCGCGCGTTACAAAGCCGTGTCACGCCAGGTGCGCGAGATTTTCCTGCGCCACACCGATCTGGTTGAACCGCTGTCGCTCGACGAGGCCTACCTGGACGTGACCGCGCCGAAGAGCGGCATCGAGCTGGCCACCGAGATCGCCCGCACCATCCGCGCGCAGATCCGCGAAGAGACGAACCTGACTGCTTCAGCCGGCATCGCGCCGAACAAGTTCCTGGCCAAGATCGCCTCGGACTGGCGCAAGCCTGACGGCCAGTTCGTCATTCCTCCGCAGCGCGTGGATGCGTTCCTGCTGACCCTGCCGGTGAAGAGCGTGCCGGGCGTGGGCAAGGTGATGGAAGGCAAGCTGGCCGAGCGCGGCATCATCACCTGTGGCGACCTGCGCAACTGGACGCTGCCGGACCTGGAAGAAAATTTCGGCAGCTTCGGCCGCAGCCTGTACAACCGCGCCCGCGGCATCGACGAACGCCCGGTGGAACCGGACCAGCAGGTGCAGTCGATTTCCTCGGAGGACACCTTCGCCGAAGACCTGCTGCTGGAGGACCTGGGCGAGGCCATCGTGCAGCTGGCCGAGAAAACCTGGAATGCCACGCGCAAGACCGAACGCATCGGCCACACCGTGGTGCTGAAACTGAAGACCGCCCAGTTCCGCATTCTCACCCGCAGCTACACCCCCGACCGCCCACCGGAATCGCTGCAGGAACTGCGCGACATCGCCCTGTCCCTGCGCGCCCGCGTCGACCTGCCCGCCGACACCCGCTACCGCCTGGTCGGCGTCGGCCTCGGCGGATTCCGCGACAAGGAACCGGTCGTGCAGGGCGAACTGTTCAATTGACGCAGTCGAGCATGGCTCGACTCTACAAAAGCATCCACGCATGGCGTGGATCTACTGCCTTGTAGCAACGGGATCCACCCCGCCAACCCACAGATACCCAGCTGTTGCCGTTGAAGTTGATTCGGCAGGTGCAGGTCGCAGCCCTGTAAAAAGAAACCACCTACCTTACGGCCACTGCATCTCGCCCTTGGCCACCTTCGCACTCAACTCCAGCGACGCCACACCCTCCAACATGGGGTAACGCGCCTGCATCGCCTTCACCAGCGCCGCACTGTCCTTCGCCTTGCCCGTTTCCACGTCGAATGCACGGATGTAGTCCGAGGTGAACCGCAGCGCGCTCGCATCCAGCGCCGCACCCGGCGCGTAATGACCCGGCACCACCACATTGGGCTTCAGCGCCTGCAGCCGTTGCAACGTCTGCAGCCAATCGGCATGCGACTGCGGCGTCTGCGTATCGGCCATCCACACATGCTCACCGGCCACCACCGGAATGCCGCCGACGATCGCACGCAGCGAAGGCACCCACAGCACCGTGCGGTCCGGGGTCGGTCCATCCAGCCCGATCAGCGGCAGGCGCTGGCCTTCCAGCAGCAGCGCATCGCCCTCCAGCACCTGCGGCACGACGATGCGCGCGGGCACATCGGCACCCATCTTCGGGCCCCAGTACGCCTGCTTGCCGGCCTGGGTCTGCTCGATGTGGGCGACCGTCTGCGCGGTGGCGACGATGCGTGCCTGCGGGAAGGCATCCTGCAGCGTGGCCAGGCCGAAGTAGTAATCCGGATCGCCGTGGCTGATGTAGATCGTGGTCAGCTGCTTGCCGCTGGCGCGGATCTTTTCGACCAGTGCGCGGGCATCGCTGGCCGCGAACTGCGCATCGACCAGGATCACCTCATGGCGGCCTTCGATCAGCACCGAGGACACCGAGAACATCGCCTGCGGGCCGGGATGGAAGGTCTGCAGGTGCAGTTGTGACTGCTTCGCCGCGATGGCCGCGGGCGTGGCCGGTGCGGCCAGCAGCGGTGAACTGGCGAAACCGGCAGCCAGTGCGAGGGGAAGCAGCAGGGCAGCAGTACGCATCAACGATTCCTCGTGTAGAGCCGAGCCCATGCTCGGCTGCAGTGGTTGCCTCGAGCCGAGCGCAGGCTCGGCTCTACAGGGGGAACGTATCGATCAATACGCCGCAGTGATGATCTGCTTCGGGTACTTGGCCGCTTCCAGCTCGGCCACGAACGCCGCACCGTAATCGGCGTAACTGATGCGGCTGTGGCCGCTGGCATCGGCCAGGAAGGTCTTCGCCTGCACGCGGTACTGGCCACGCTCGTCGCCCGGGCCGATTTCCGCCGCCGGCGAGAAGAAGGTCCAGTCCAGGTTATCCACGGCCTGCAGGCGCTTCAGCGCTTCGCGCGCGGCCAGTGCGTAGGGCTTGTAGGCGGCCGGGAAATCCGGGGTGTCGACCAGCTGCACGCCCGGGGCGGTTTCCAGGCTGCCGGCACCACCGACCACCACCACGCGCGGCACCTTGGCCTGGCGCGCGGCGGCGACCAACTGATCGGCCACGGTGGCGATCTGGGCGATGTCATCACCCGGGCGCGGGCCGTAGGCGCTGGCCAGCACGTCGTGGCCGGCAATCACCGCAGCCAGGGCGTCGGTGTCGTCCAGCGCGGCGATGGCCAGCTGGGCACCGGCCAATTCGGCCGGCAGGTCCTTTTCACTGCGGACCACGGCCGTGACCTGGTGGCCGTTGGCCAGCGCGTGGCGGGCGATCTGGCGGCCGATGTTGCCGGTGGCACCGACGAGGGCAATCTTCATGGCGGAACTCCTTGGGGCGGAATGGGGTGGGAACGAGGCCACTGTAGGTCGCTGCAGATGCTCGAAAAACAGCGTATAACGCGCTTGTTTGTTGCATGGATCGAGCAGATGGACCGATTGACCGCCATGACCGTGTTCGTCGAAGTGGCCGAGCGCGGCAGCCTGACCGCCGCCGCCGAGGTGCTGGACATGTCCCGCGCGATGGTCACCCGCTACCTGGCCGAGGTGGAGGGCTGGCTGGGCGCGCGCCTGCTGCACCGGACCACGCGGCGGATCAGCCTGACCGGCGCCGGTGAGGCCGCGCTGGCGCGTTTCCGGCAGATGCTGGCCATCGGCGAGGAACTGCAGAGCGAACTGGCCAGCGACGATCCCGAGCCGCACGGCACCCTGCGCATCACCGCCAGCGTCTCGTTCGGGCAGAGCCATCTGGCCCGCGCGGTGGCCGCCTTCGTGCAGCGCCATCCGGCGGCACGCATCGAGCTGCTGCTGGTCGACCGCATGGTCAACCTGGTGGAGGAGCGCGTGGACCTGGCGGTGCGCATCGCGCGCCAGATCGACCCGAGCCTGATCGCGCGGCGGCTGGCCACCTGCCGTTCGGTGCTGTGCGCAACGCCGGCTTACCTGCAGGCACATGGCACGCCCAGCGCGCCGGAACAGCTGCCCGCGCACAACTGCCTCACCCATCATTACGTGGGCAAGAGCCTGTGGCAGCTGCACCGCGACGGCCGTGCGCTGTCGGTGGCGGTGGGCGGCAACATCAGTGCCAATGAAGCCTCGCTGCTGCTGGAAGCGGTGCGCGCCGGTGCCGGCATCGCCATGCTGCCGACCTACCAGGTGGCACCGCTGCTGCGTTCGGGCGAACTGGTGCAGCTGCTGCCGGCCTACGAACTGGACGAGCTGGGCATTCATGCCGTGTACGCATCGCGTCGACAGCAGCCCGCTGTCATGCGGCGGTTCCTGGATTTCCTGGCCGAGTGTTTTGCCAGCCCTGCCTTCCAGGATCTGGAGTGGCGCCCAGCGATCAAGGAGGACACATGAACCATGGACAGGCACTGCTCGACCACAACCGCGGGGCGTGGGACCGGCTGAGGCGGAGCCGGCGAAAAAGGCGGGGCGTACAATGGACGGCCCACGTCGTACAGGTGAAGTCCCTTGTCGTATCCCTATCCGTTGGTTGTGTTTGATCTGGACGGCACGCTGGTGGACAGCGCGGCCGATATCGCCGAAGCGCTGAACCGCACGCTGGAAGACATTGGCCTGGCGCGCGTGCCTGAAGCCACCGTGCTGGGCTGGATCGGCGACGGCGTGCGGCGGCTGGTGGAGCAGGCCGTGCATGCCGCCGGTCGTGACATCGATCTGGCCGAAGTGATGCCGACCTTCATGGTGCATTACCGCGAGTGCCTGCTGCGTAGCCCGCGCTTGTTCGACGGCGTGCCTGAAGCGCTGGCCTTGCTGCGTGCGCGTGGCGTGCCGCTGGCTATCTGCACCAACAAGCCGGCCGCGCTGGTGCCGCCGCTGCTGCAGCACCTGGGCATCGGCGATGCGTTTTCGCTGGTGCTGGGCGGTGATTCGCTGCCGCAGCGCAAGCCGAGTGGTGAACCGCTGCGGCATATCGCCGCGCACTTCGGGCTGGCAGTGGACGCCTGCCTGATGGTCGGTGATTCGCTCACCGACTACCGCGCCGCCGAAGACGCGGGCATGCCGATCGCACTGGTGCGCTACGGCTACCCGCGCGGCCTGGACCTGGAAACGGCACATGCCGTGGCCGTGATCGACGACCTGCGCGAACTGCCGGGGCTGGCATCAGGCATTCCGACGCCGTGATCCGTTCGCCGGGCATGGCCCGGCGCTACCGACGCGCCCATGTAGAGCCGAGCCCATGCTCGGCTGCCCGGCTCTACAGTAGATCGACGCCATGCGTCGATGCCGAGGCCCGTTATTTCGGCTGGTAGCGCACGCTCAGCTGGTATTCGCGGCCCGGCTGGTTGAACCACGCCACGGTCTCGTAGCGGCGGTCGAACACGTTGGCCGCGCGCGCCAGCAGCGACCACGACGGCGTCAGGGCATATTCCGCGCGCAGGTCCAGGGTGCCGTAGCCACCCACCTTCACCGCGTTGCTGGCGTCGTCGTAACGCTTGCCCGCGCCCTGTACGGTCAGCCCGGTGCGGAAATCACCGAAGCGGCGATCCACATCCAGACGCGCGGTCTGCTGCGCGCGGCGCGGCAGCCAGTTGTCGAACTGCGCGCTGCCGGCCGTGCGGTTGCGCGGGTCGGTGTAGCTCAGCTGGCCATTGATGTCGAAGCCGGCCACCACCACGCCCGCGGTCAGCTCGGCACCGCGGATACGCGCCTTCTCGACCTGCTGCATCATGAAGGTCGCCGCATCGTAGGTGATCAGGTCATCGATGCGCGTCTCGTACACGTCCACGCCCCAGTGCCAGCCCTGGCCATGCTGCGACAGGCCGAGGTTGGCGCTTTTCGACTTCTCCGGGTCCAGCGTCGGCACGCCGCTCCACGGGTCGTAGAGGTCGCTGAAGGTCGGTGCCTTGAACGCGGTACCGTAGCTGGCATTCACGCGCAGGCCGTGGCCCAGGTCCATCGCCCAGCCGAGGCTGCCGGTGGCATGGTTGCCGAACTGCGCGTTGTCATCGTTGCGCGCGCTCACCTGCAGCTGGTGGCGGCCGAAACGGCCCTGGTACTGCACGAACACGCCGGTGTTGCGGCGGCTGTCGACCAGATAGCCCGCGCTGCTGCCATCGAGGTTGTCCTCGCTCCAGTCCACGCCGGTGCTCAGCAGCTGGCCCTCGGCCAAGCCGATGTCCGCCTGCAGCGATGCATTGTCGCGGTGCGTCTGCGCGCTGCCAAACACACCGAAGTCACCGTAGTTGTCCGACTCGTTGTCGCTGCGGCCGACGCTGGCGGTGAAAACCAAGCGCTCGGACGGGGTGTAGCGCACCTTGCCGGACATCACCTGTTGCAGCGTTTCCGAATAGTTGTAGTAACCGTCGTAGTGGTTCTCGCCTTCAGCACGCAGCGCGCTGCCTTCCACGCTCCACTGGTCGTTGAAGGTGTAGCCACCGCGCAGGCTCTTGGACAGGTTGCGGTAGCCGTCGCGGTCGGGCTCATCGGCGAAGCAGCCGGTGAACAGCGTGGCCGAGCCACGGCAGGCGTTGATGCCGTCGGTGTGCTGGTAGGCGATGTCGGCGCCGAACCAGCCGTGCTCGCCGCTGCCACCGATGCCGCCGCTGGCTTCGCGCAGGCCATTGCTGCCGCCGCCGAGCTGGAAGTGCGGCGCGAATTCGCCCTGGTTGCGACGGGTGAAGATCTGGATGACGCCACCGATGGCATCGGCGCCGTAGAGGCTCGACTGCGGGCCGCGCACGATTTCCACGCGCTCGATCTGCGCCAGCGGCAGGTCCTGGTACATCGCCAGGCCAAGGTCGGCGCTGTTGATGCGCATGCCATCGACCAGCACCACGGTGTGCGAGGAATTGGTGCCGCGCAGGAACAGCGAGCTCTGCTTGCCGAGGCCACCGCTGTTGGTCAGGTTGATGCCGGCGCGGCCGGCCAGCAGTTCCTGCAGCGAGGTGGCCTGGCTGGATTCGATCTGTGCGCGGTCGATCACCTGCGCCGGTGCGATGCTGTCCTGCAGGGCGATGGGGGTGCGCGTGGCGGTCACCAGCACCTGGTCCAGCGCAGCGGTGTCATCGCTCGCCTGAGCATGGGCCAGGGCGGGCAGGGCGGGCAGGGCGGCCAGCACGGCCAGGGACAGCATTCGGAACTGCAGCTTCATCGGGAGGACTCCGGGTGCCACGCACGCCCGCGTGGCGAAGGGGAGGAGCCACGAAGGCAGGCACGCGCCGAAGCCGCGGCAGATGCCGCGATCATCCAGCGCCATGCCCACCGCATCGCGACCTGAGGCTTCCGGGCCGGTCTCCGGGCTTGCCGCCAGGTGGCGCGAGGCCACCGTCCAGGCGCCTTCCCATGCCAGAGGCACAGTGGCGATGTTGCCTGGAACAGACGTGCTTACCGTTGCGGGGGCAGCGCCGGCCTGGCGTGTTGCCACGCGTCACCGGCTTCCCGTTTCAACCTGCCGGCCACGGCCGCAGGTCACCTGGAAGTGGGCGCAGTCTACGGCATCCCCGGCGCCCGGTAGAGTCGAGCTTGCTCGACTGCCTCGGCTGTGCCCGTAGAATGTCCCCTCGATCCCGTGGTGCCGTTGCCGATGTCCCGCTGTTTTCTACTGTTCCCGCGTTGCCTGCACAGGACGCACGCATGATCCTCGACCTGGTCCGCCATGCCGGCAACGGCCGCGATGAGTTCCTCGATGGCCGCAGCGATCCGCCGCAGCTGGCCCGCCTGCCGCAGGAACTGGTTGACGCCTATGCCGAGCAGGACTGGCAGCGGGTGATCAGTTCGCCGCGCCTGCGCTCGCTGCACACGGCGATGGCTCTGGCCACCCCGCGCGGGCTGGACGTGGAAGCGGACGAGGAGTGGGAAGAACTGGATTTCGGCGATTGGGACGGGCAGTCACTGTTCGACCTGCCGGAGGACGCGCTGGCGGCCTTCCACGCCGATCCGCATGCGTTCCCCCCGCCCAACGGCGAAAGCTGGGGCCACTTCGAACGGCGCATCGCACGCGCGCTGGATCGCCTGCTGGACGATGACGATCCGCTGCCGACCGTGGTGGTCAGCCATGGCGGCCCGCTGCGCATGGTGCTGTCGCAGGTCTGCGGGCTGCCGCTGTCGCTGTGCTGGGCCCTGCGCATCGACCACGGCACGCGCCTGCGGGTGTGGCTGGAGCGCGGCGAAGTGGGCCTGGTCGGCGAGCTGCTGGAACTGCAGCAGCCGTAAGAGCGAACGCCGGGCATGGCCAGGCGCTACCGATCCCGCATGACCGCCGCACAGTGGTAGCGCCGGGCCATGCCCGGCGAGCGCGCAGCGCGGCTGCTCTAATCCTCGCCGGCGCTCTCGGCGAAGCTGTCTTCGCCGTCATCCCCGGTGTCGAAGCGCTGCTCATGCACCGGGCCCGATGCCGGGCCGGCCGCCTTCAGCGGGTGCGCGACGATGCGTGCCTCGTAATCCTGCACCAGCGCTTCGCGCTGGGCTTCGCCCAGCTCCTGCCAATGGCAGTCCAGCAGCGCGCCTTCCAGCGAATAAAGCAGGTTCAGGCTCGGCTTGAAGCCGGCGCGCTTGACCTTGACGAAGGCCCCGACCGCGCCGAGCGCGGCCAGGTCCTCGCGGCTGCGCAGGCCGACCTGGCGCAGCCACGCCGCGCTCTTCGGGCCGATGTTGCGCAGCTTCGGTGCGCTCATCCCAGGGCCTCGACGAACACGCGGGCGATGGCTTCCAGACCGGCCTGGTCCTCGGCATCGAAGCGGCCCACCTTCGGGCTGTCGATGTCGAAAACGCCGATCAGCTCACCACCGCGCAGCAGCGGCACCACCAGTTCCGAGCGCGAGGCCGAATCGCAGGCGATGTGGCCGGGGAAGGCATCGACATCGTCCACGCGCTGGGTGACGCGCTGGCTGGCGGCGGCACCGCACACGCCCTTGTCCAGCGGAATGCGCACGCAGGCCGGCAGGCCCTGGAACGGGCCGACTACCAGCTCCTTGCCGTCGTACAGGTAGAAGCCCACCCAGTTCAGGTCGGGCAGGGCGTGGTAGACCAGTGCGGAGAGGTTGGCCGCATTGGCGATGCGGTCGGACTCGGCGTAGACCAGGCCGCGGGCCTGTTCCAGCAGCTGGGCGTATTGTTCCGGCTTGCTGCCGGTGAGCGAGGCATTGGCGAACATGCCTGCAGTCTAGCAAGCGTACGGGAGCAGCGATAATGCACGCTCTGTTGCATGCCTGGAGCCGTTGATGCCCCTGCCCACCCTGATGCCGCCTGCCGTGTTCGTCACCGGGACCGATACCGGGATCGGCAAGACCGCCAGCAGCACCGCGCTGCTGCTGGCGCTGCGCCGGCGCGGGCTGCGCGCGGTGGGCATGAAGCCGGTTGCCAGTGGCAGCCAGGACCTCGGCCAGGGCCTGCGCAACGAGGATGCCCTGGCGTTGCAGGCGGCCAGCTGGCCGGTGCCGGACTACGACGACCTGAACCCCTATGCGCTGCGGCAGCCGCTGGCGCCGGAGCTGGCCGCCGCCGAGGACGGCGTGCAGGTGCAGCTGGCGCCGATCGTGGCCGCGTTCGAGCGGCTGCGTGCGCAGGCCGACGTGGTGGTGGTGGAGGGCGTGGGCGGCTGGCTGGCGCCAGTGTCGGCCACGCTGGACCAGCTGGATCTGGTGCGCGCACTGCGCCTGCCGGTGCTGCTGGTGGTGGGCATGCGCCTGGGCTGCGTGAACCATGCACGGCTGACCGCGCAGTCGCTGCAGGCCAGCGGCGTGGAGTGCCTGGGCTGGATCGGCAACCACATCGACCCCACCATGCAGCGCCAGGACGAGAACATCGCCACGCTGCAGCAGCGCCTGCCGATGCCGTGCTGGGGGAGGTTGCCGTACCTGCCGGGCGCGGATGGTGAGCGACTCGCAGCGCACCTGTGCGATTGATCTGCTTCCTGTAGAGCCGAGCCCATGCTCGGCTCAGCACCGGATCCGGGTGAAACGCAGCCGAGCCCATGCTCGGCTCTACAGGGCAGAGCGTGCTGCCAGTTCCCGCGCGATCGCACCCAGTCGTTCCACCGCGCTGATGAAGCGCGCATCCAGCGCCTGGCAGCACGACAGCCGCAGGCAATGCCGGTAGCGCGCACCGCGCGAATACACCTGGCCGGGCATGAACACGATGTCCTCCGCCAGCGCCCGCTCGAACAGTTCGCGGGTATCCACGCCCGGCAGCTCCAGCCACAGCAGGAAGCCGCCCTGCGGCTCCGTGGCACGGGTGCCGGCGGGGAAGTGCTCGGCCACCAGCTGGCGCAGGCGCCCGACCTGTTCGCGGTACAGCCGGCGCATGCGGTGCAGGTGATGCTCGTAACTGCCGGCTTCCAGGTAAGCCGCCACCGCATCACCGAGCAGCTGCGGTTCACCGCCGGTCGACTGGAATTTCAGCAGGGCGATGCGCTCGGCGAAACGGCCCCCATCGAGCCAGCCGATGCGGTAATCCGGCGCCAGCGTCTTGGAGAAACCGCCGACCACCATCACCCAGCCATCGCGATCAAACGCCTTCAGCAGCGGCGCCGGTGGCTCGCAGAACTGCAGCTCGGCGTACACCGCATCCTCGATAAGCGGCAGCTGGCGTGCGTTGACCAGCTCGGCCAGGCGCTGCTTGGCGGCCGTCGGCATGGTGCAGCCCAGCGGGTTGTGCACGGTGGGCATCACCACCAGCGCGGCCAGCGGCGTGTGCTCCAGCAGCGCTTCCAGCGCATCCACGTCCAGCCCGTGCTGCGGGTGGGTGGGCAGTTCGATGGCCTGCAGGCCGAGGTTGGCCAGCAGCGGGTACAGGTTGAAATAGGAGGGGGCTTCGATGCCGACTGCCGCGCCCGGTTCGGTCACCGCGCGCAGGGCCAGCTGCAGCGCTTCCATCGCACCGTGGGTCAGCAGGAGGCGGTCGGCATGGGTGTGCAGGCCCATCCGCGGGCCACGCCGTACGATCTGCGCCAGCAGGCGCGGCGAGCCGTTCGGGCGCGCATAGGTTTCCACCGTCTGCTGGCCGTGGCGCAGCACCTGTGCGGTGTGCCGGGCCAGGTGCGCGCCGGGATAGAACTGCCGTCCACGTGGCCCGGCGAAGGCGAGATCGATCACCCCGGGGCGTCGCTGTGCCTCGAGCACGCGCGCCATCAAGGCCTGCTGCAGCGGTGCGGTGGGCGCCGACGGTGCATCGCGCAGCGAACGCTGCGGCACCGACAGGCGCGGCGCCACCTCGAACCCCGCCTTCGGCCGCGGCACGACCAGGCCAGCATCTTCCAGCTGCCGGTAGGCCGCGATGACGGTGTTCAGGCTGAGCTGACGCTGCGCGGCCATCTGCCGCAGTGAGGGCAGGCGGCTGCCGACTGGCAGGCGACCGCCGTGGATGGCCTCGGCCAGTTCATTGGACAGGCGCTGGTAGCGCGGCGGGGCCGGGGTGGTGCGCGGATCTGTATCCATTGTTCTGGCCTGCATCTGGAGCTGTACCCATGATGCCGCCGAGCCTAGCATGGTGCTGTCGGTGGGGCCTGATCGGGGCCTGGCCGATCCATTTCAAGCGCACGGCCGCAGGGCCGTGCGTCTTTTTTTTGTAGAGTCGAGCCATGCTCGGCTGGGGCTTTGCCAGGATCCAGAAGTCGAGCATGGCTCGACTCTACAAAAGCGCATCAGCGCATCGGCACCAGCGACGCCTGGCGCCGGTACAGCGCAGGGAACTGCTTGCCCAGCGCGGCCAGCTTCGGTGCGTCGTAGTAGCGGATGTAGGCCGCCTGCGGGTAGTTGTTCATGTAGTTCTGGTGATAGCTCTCGGCCGGGTAGAAACGCTGGCCGCTGGCCACCTGGGTCACGATCGGGCCGCGGTAGCTGCCAGCCTTGCCCAGCTGGTCGATGTAGGCGCGGCTGGCAGCCAGCTGCCTGGCGTCATCGCTGAAGATCGCCGAGCGGTACTGGCTGCCGTGGTCGGGGCCCTGGTAGTTCAGCTGGGTGGGATCGTGCGCCACCGAGAAGAACACCTGCAGCAGCTGCCCATAGCTGACCTGACGCGGATCGTAGTCGACCTTCACCGCTTCGGCGTGGCCGGTGCGGCCGCTGCTGACGCGCTCGTAGCGTGCATCGGCGGCACTGCCTCCGGCATAGCCGGCCACCGCATTGCTCACCCCTTTCACGTGCTGGAACACGCCCTGCACGCCCCAGAAACAGCCACCGGCAAACACCACGCTGGCCTGGGTGGCGCCATCGGTGAAGGCGGCATCGCCGGCGGGTGCCGGCAGTGCCTGTACCTGCGCGCTGGTGGTAGCCGGCGCGGCCATCGCGCCGCGATCCACCAGCAGCACGCCGGCCACCAGTGCCGTGGCGATCAACCCGGCCACACCCACTGCAATGCCCTGTTCGAAGGAGAATTTCATCGTGCCCTCCTGCTCTCAACCAAAGGTGAAGGCATAGGCCTGCACGCCCGCATCGAGGAATTCGATCTCGAAGCGGTGCGGGCCGACCGTGCCGCGCTGGCGCACCAGCTGGTACAGACGGTTCTCGGTGACCACGCCGCTGCCATCGGCGCCAACATCGCTGCCGGCATCGGCGGCAGGCAGCGGCTTGCCGTCCAGCCACACGCGGAAGCGCACCGGCGTGCCGTCCTGCGTCGGTGCCAGCACCAGGTGCAGGTCGCGGGCATGGAACTGGAAGGCGATGCGTCCGCTGGCCTGCTGCAGCTGCGCGGCTTCATCGGTGATGGTCCAGCGGCCGGACAGGCCCCACTGGTTCAGCGCGAGGCTGGCCGGCAGCGTGTAGTCGAAGGCCGCATCGGTGCGTTGCCCGCCGGGCGAGGCGAAGTGCTCGGCACGCGCGTGGCCCAGGTAGGTTTCCGGCGAGCGCAGGTTGCCCATGTCGGCCTGCGTGGCCACGCCCTGAAGGTCGGCCGCGGCCGGGTCGGCCGGCGGCGGCAGATCGGTCTGGCCGGCCTCGGTCAGCAGGCGGCGGATCACCTGTTCCGAATGCGCGTAGTTGCCTTCACCGAACTGGTGGGCGCGGATGTTGCCCTGCGCATCAACGAAGTACTGCGCCGGCCAGTACTGGTTGTTGAACGCGCGCCAGATCGAATACTGGTTGTCCAGCGCCACCGGGTATTCCACCTTCAGCTGCTGCACGGCCTTCATCACGTTGCGCGGGTCGCGTTCGAAGGCGAACTCGGGCGTGTGCACGCCGACCACCACCAGGCCATGGTCGCGATAGCGGCGCTCCCACTCGTGCACGAAGGGCATCGCGCGCAGGCAGTTGATGCAGGAATAGGTCCAGAAATCGACCAGCACGACCTTGCCGCGCAGCTGTTCGGCCTTGAGCGGCGGGCTGTTGAGCCAGCCGGTGGCGCCATCCAGCGCGGGCAGGGTGCCTTCCACCGGCAGCGGCGCATCGGCACCGGCAGTGGCGCCGGCCATCATCATCATCGGCGGCGCCGCCGGCTGCGCACCGGGCACCGCGTCCAGCAGGCCCTGTTCGATGCGCGCGGTGCTGACCGTGGACAGGCGGGTCAGCAGGCCGGTATCCCAGCCCAGGCCGATGGCCACCACCGCCAGCAGCGCGGCAACGCCCAGCACCCTGCGCAGCACGTCGCCCAGGCCCAGCCGCGCCTGCAGAGCGTTGAACACGCGGCCGCCGATCCACACCGCCAGCGCGAGCGCGGTGGCTGCACCCAGTGCGTAGGCCAGCAGCAATGCGCTGGTGCCGACGCTGGCGCCATGCAGGGCAGCGCCGGTCAGCACCAAGCCGAGAATCGGGCCGGCGCACGGCGCCCACAGCAGGCCGGTGGCGATGCCGATCAGCAGCGAGGTCCCGGCACCGCCCCGGCCGGCATCATCGGCAGCGTCGGCGCGTGCACTCAGCCGCGCACCCACGCGCTGGAACGGTGCCAGCAGATGGTCAGCCAGGCGCGGCCAGAGCAGCGCCAGGGCGAACACCGCCATCAGCACCAGGGCCACCCAGCGACCGATCTGGTTGGCCTGCGCCACCCATTGGCTGCCCACGGCGGCCAGGCTGGCGACCGCGGCGAAGGTCAACGCCATACCCAGCAGCAGCGGCAGCGTGCTGCGCACGAAGGAGCGGTTGGCCCGCGCGAACACGAAGGGCAGCACCGGCAGGATGCACGGGCTGAGCAGGGTCAGTACGCCGCCCAGGTAGGCCAGCAGCAACAGCAGCATCATCAGGCTCCAGAAGTGGGGGAAGAACCGAGCGGCACGCGCCAGCCGCCATTGCTGTCCTGCTGTGCCGCGCCGGGCTGGAACAGCAGGGCGGCACCGTTCATGCAGTAGCGCAGGCCGGTGGGGCGCGGGCCATCGTTGAAGACATGGCCGAGGTGGCCACCGCAGCGGCTGCAGTGCGCTTCCACCCGCAACATGCCGAAGGTGGTGTCGCGATCCTCGCCGACCGCGCCATGCAGCGGTGCCCAGAAGCTGGGCCAGCCGGTGCCGCTTTCAAACTTGGTGGACGAGGAGAACAGCGGCTGCTGGCAGCCGGCGCAGGTGAACGTGCCCTGCCGGTGTTCGCGGTCCAGCGGGCTGCTGCCAGCGCGTTCGGTGGCCTGCTGGCGCAGCACCGCGTACTGCGCCGGGGTCAGCAGCCGGCGCCATTCGGCGTCGGTGCGCATCAGCGGGAACTGTCGAGCCGGGCGGTTCTCGGCGGCGGCCGTGGCAGCGCGGCTGCACGCGCCCAGGCCGAGCACGCCAGCGGCGGTGGCAAGACCACCCAGGCCCAGCAGGTGGCGGCGGGTGAGGGGCATGGCGGACTCCGGGAAGGGGCGACGGGGCCATGCTGCGCCTGCCCGGGTCAACGAATCCTCACGCAGGATTCAATTTTTCGTGAGGTATCGGTGGCCGTCCCGCGCCACAATGCGGGCAGCCTCCCCACTGGCCCCGAGCTGCCGATGTCCGCCAAACGCGTCCTGATCGTCGAAGACGATGCCCATATCGCCGACCTGCTGCGCATGCACCTGGCTGACGAGGGCTACGACGTCGCCCACGCCGCCACCGGCGATGCCGGCCTGCGCCTGCTGGAGCAGGACGGCCCGTGGGATGCGCTGGTGCTGGACGTGATGCTGCCCGGCGTCGATGGCCTGCAGATCTGCCAGCGTGCCCGGGCGATGGCGCGCTACGTGCCGATCATCATCATCAGCGCACGTGGCAGCGAAACCCAGCGCATCGTCGGCCTGGAACTGGGCGCGGACGATTACCTGGCCAAGCCCTTCTCGATGCCCGAGCTGGTGGCGCGCGTGCGCGCGCTGCTTCGCCGCGCCGAAGCCATGGCGCAGAACGCGCGCATCGATGCCGGTGCGGTCGAGGTCGGTGGCCTGCAGCTGGACCCGGTGGCACGTACCGCGTCGGTGGATGGCAGCGCACTGGAACTGACCCCACGTGAGTTCGACCTGCTGCTGTTCTTCGCCCGCCATCGCGACCAGGTGTTCGCACGGATGGAACTGCTCAACCAGGTCTGGGGCTACCAGCACGATGGTTACGAGCACACCGTGAACACCCACATCAACCGCCTGCGCAGCAAGATCGAGCTCGACCCGGCCACGCCGCGGCGCCTGCTGACGGTGTGGGGGCGCGGCTACAAGCTGGTCGACCCTGCGGGGGCGTCGGCATGATCACGCCCAACCTGTGGCAGAAGCTGGCGGCGGTGATCGCCGCGCTGATGCTGATGTGCTGCATGGCCCTGCTGGCCCTGCAGATGCGCGCCAGCACCCGCCACGAACAGGAAGTGGTGCAGCGGCTGTCGCTGGGCCTGGCCGAACACATTGCCCAGCGCAGCGAACTGATGGACACCAGCGGCATGCGCGATACCGCGGTGCGCGCGCTGTTCGGCCAGCTGATGGCGGTCAATCCCAGCGTGGAGGTGTACCTGCTGGACGACCAGGGCCGCATCCTCGGCCACGATGCACCCAGCGGCCACCTGCTGCGCAACCACGTCGACCTTGCGCCGCTGCGTCGCCTGCTGGCCGGTGCGCCGCTGCCGATCCTCGGCGACGACCCGCGCAGTACTGGCGGCCGCAAGGTGTTCAGCGTGGCCCCGCTGGTGGTGCAGGGGCGCCAGGCCGGTTACGTGTATGTGGTGCTTGTGGGCGAACACCGGCAGATGCTGGCCGACGACCTCGCCGCCAGCAACCAGTGGAACACCACGCTGTGGTCGGTGCTGCTGGTGGGCGGGCTGGGCCTGCTGGCCGGGCTGGTGGCGTTCTACTGGGTCACTCGGCCGCTGCGTCGGCTGACCCGGCGCATCCAGGCCTTCGACATCGATGCGCCTACGCCGTTGCCGGCGCCGGTGCCACTGCGCAGCGTCGAGCGTGACGAACTGAAGATCCTCGAACATGCCCACGCGCAGATGGCGCAGCGGCTGGGCGAACAGTGGCAGCAGCTGCGCCAGCAGGATCTGCAGCGCCGCGAACTGGTGGCCAACATCTCGCACGACCTGCGTACGCCGCTGTCGTCGCTGCATGGCTACCTGGAAACGATGGCGCTGAAGGAAGCCACGCTGTCGCCGGAAGAACGCCGTCGCTATCTCGGCATCGCTCTGGCGCAGAGCGCCAAGGTCGGCCGCCTGGCGCGCGCGCTGTTCGAACTGGCGCGGCTGGAACATGGCGAAGTGCGACTGGAGTGGGAGGTGTTCGCGCTGCCGGAGCTGCTGCAGGACGTGCTGCAGAAATTCGAACTGGCCGCACAGGCGCGTGGCCAGCACCTGCATGCGGATTTCCCGCCGGGCCTGCCGCTGGTGCGTGCGGACCTCGGCCTGGTCGAGCGGGTGCTGACCAACCTGCTCGACAACGCGCTGCGGCATGCGCCCGAAGGCGGCGAGGTGCGGGTGCAGCTGCGCGCCATCGAAGGCAGCGTAGAAGTGAGCGTGGCCGACGATGGCCCGGGCGTGGCCCCGGCGCTGCGTGCGCAGCTGTTCCAGGCACCGGCGGCACTGGGTGCGCGGCGTGGCGAGAATGGTGGGCTGGGCCTGCTCATCGTGCAGCGCATCGTGCAGCTGCACGGTCGTCGTATCGAACTGCGCGAAAGCGCGACCGGCGCGCTGTTCGTGTTTGCGTTGCCGCGCGCGGAGAACGCGGGGCCCTGACTGCGCCGCTGCGCTCGCCGGGCATGGCCCGGCGCTACCGGTGTCCGGGGTCCCCCGGCCGCCCGTGACGCGTGCGTTTCACCGGAATCACAGGCAAAAAAAGACCCGGCAGAGGGAGGGATCTGCCGGGTCCGGATTGCATGGGGGGAGGGACCCATGCAATGAGCGTGGGCGTGACGTCAGTGGCTGTTGCCTGTGGCGTCCGCCGTTGTATCTGTCTGGCCCTGCACCAGGTCGGACCAGGCGCGACCGGCCTGCAGGCCAAGATCGACCACGTCCTGCTGGGCCTGGCCCAGCCGCTGCAGGTTGTCCTGCCACAGCTGTGCGCCCTTGGGCAGCAGCCCGGCCGGATCCTCGCTGCGGGCCAGTTCGCCCAGCCAGCCGCCGGTTGCGGTCAGGTTGCGTTCCATCGCCTTCAGCTGCACTCCGAACATGCTCTCGGCGTTTTCCAGCGCCAATCGGTTTGCACGCGTTGCCGCGGCCGCCAGCTGGCGGGTGGCATCACTGAAACGATCGGCGAAGGCGTTGGCCATGGCGGCATCGAAAGCGGTTGATGCAATGCAGCATACGCCGATCATGCCGCAATGCAACAAAAAATAGGAAGGCGCTCAAGGCGCCTTCAGAAAACCTTTCGGATCAATGGCTTGATCAGGCGGCCGGGCCGCGGTACCGGCACCCGGAGGTGCAGGTTTCATGCACGGTGATCTCGCTCAGCGCGGGCAGGACCGGCTTCAGCTCCTTCCAGATCCACACCGCCAGATTCTCGCTGGTCGGGTTTTCCAGGCCGGGGATGTCGTTGAGGTAGTGGTGGTCCAAGCGGTCGTAGATCGGCTGGAAGGCGGCTTTGACGTCGCCGAAATCCATGATCCAGCCGGTCTGCGCACCCGGCTGGCCCTCCACCTTCAGTTCCACCCGGAACGAGTGGCCGTGCAGGCGCGCGCATTTGTGGCCCGGCGGCACGTTGGGCAGGCGGTGGGCCGCCTCGAGCATGAAGACTTTGAAGATTTCCATGGCGCGATTGTACGCCGGCCCCACCGCCGCGGCCGTCCCGGTTGTTGGCTTTCCGTAAAGCAATTCTTTCCATCCGGATGAAGAGATGTTAGCTTCTCTTATATCCGTATGAAGAGATGTTATTGGTCGCGCCAGGCCTGGCATGGATTACTGCGGAACTTCCGTCGCCAACTACCACCCCCCCCACATCGTCATGCCCCAGCACACCCTGCTCGTGGCGGCCCTGGCCGTCGCTCTGGCCGCGCCTTTGTCTGCCGCCGCCGAAACCTCCGCCGACGCCAGTGGCGAAGCCAGCACCCTGGCTGCCGTGCGCGTCACCGGTTCCAACATCAAGCGCACCGATACCGAAGCGTCCAACCCGGTGCAGGTGATCGGCCGGCAGCAGCTGGAACAGACCGGCAAGGCCACCGTCGCCGACGTGCTGCGCTCGATCTCGGCCAACACCGGCAACGCCGCCAACGAAACCACCAACAACGGCTGGGCGTCCGGCTCGGCAGGCATCGGTCTGCGCGGTCTCTCGCAGAAGAACACGCTGGTGTTGCTCAACGGCCGCCGCCTGGCCAACTACGGCTTCCCGGCCGGCGGCCTGTCGGACACTTTCGTCGACCTCAACGCGTTGCCGCTGGTCGCCGTCGAGCGCATCGAAGTGCTCAAGGACGGCGCCTCGGCCGTGTACGGTTCCGATGCGGTGGCCGGCGTGGTCAACATCATCACCCGGCAGAACTTCGAAGGCGCCGAACTCGGCGGCAGCTTCGGCGGTGCCGACCAGGGCGGCCTGCACGAGCAGAACCTGAAGTTCGTCGGTGGCCTCGGTGACCTGGATACCGATGGCTACAACATCCTCTTCAGCCTGCAGGGCTACAACCGCGAGCGGCTGGACCAGGACGAGCGCAATCTGACCAAGAGCGGCATCTACAGCGACCAGCCCGGCGGCCGCTGGAACGGCTGGTCGGCCAAGGGCGCGCGCTACCTCATCAACGGCGTGTCGGTGCCGATGCTCGATGCCAACGGCAACTGCCCCACCGGCACCACCCGCGTCGCCAGCGCGCCGATCGACGGTCTGGCCGGTGATACCTGCGGCTTCAACCAGGCGCCGTACACCACCCTGATTCCCTCGACCAAGCGCTACCAGGCGTATGCCAACGGCACGTTCCGCCTTGGTGAGAACGTCGAAGCCTTCGGCGAAGTGCTGTACAGCCAGATCAAGAGCGCCGCCTGGTTCGGCAGCAGCCAGTTCTTCACCCTGGAAAGCGGCCGTTTCGCCCTGAACGCGGAAACCGGCCTGGCCGAACCGGTCTCGTCCAACCTGCCGGCCAGCAGCCCGTACAACCCGTATGGCCGCGCGGTGCCGATCGAATACACCTTCTTCGACCTCGGCGGCACCATCAAGACCAACCGCTCCACCGCCTACCGCGGCGTGGTCGGCCTGCGTGGCAGCACCGCCGCCTGGGATTGGGAAGTGGCCGCGTTCGGTGCCCGCAGCAGCGAGCGCGAGACCGTGTCGGGCGGCTTCGCCAACCGCTGGGCGCTGGCCGATGCGCTTGCCAGCGGCAGTTACAACCTGCTCAACCCGTCGGCCACCCCGCAGTCGGTCATCGATGCCATCAACATCTCCACACTGCGCCCGGCCGAATCGGTGCTGCAGGGCGTGGACGCCAAGATCTCCGGCACCCTGGGCCGCACCTGGGCCGGCGACATCGGCTTCGCCGCCGGTGCCGAATGGCGCCGCGAGAAGCTCGATTCCAACAACCCCTGGCAGATCGACGCCGGCCTGCAGGTGCGCCCGGCCATCGCCGAAGTGCACGGCGAGCGCAAGGTCAGCGCCGCCTATGCCGAAGTGAATGTGCCGCTGGCCACGGGCCTGGAACTGTCCGCCGCCGCGCGTGCCGACCACTATGACGACTTCGGCGACGCGTTCTCGCCCAAGCTCGGCCTGCGCTGGCAGCCGCTGGACTTCCTGCTGGTGCGCGCCTCGGCGTCGAAGGGCTTCCGTGCGCCGTCGCTGTCGGAGAATTCCAACAGCACCAGCATCGCCTACGGCAGCGTGGTCGACCCGCGTGATCCGGACGTGCCGGGCTCGCGCCAGAACCCGACCTTCTTCACCGTCGGCAACAGCGAGCTGAAGCCCGAGCGCACCAAGAGCGTGAACTTCGGCGTGGTGCTCTCGCCGTGGGCCAACACCAACCTGAGCGTGGATTACTACCGCATCCAGCTGGACAACCTGGTCGGCACCAACAACACCCAGACCCTGGTCAACGACAACGTCTCCAGTGCCGTGCAGCGCGACGAGCGCGGCAAGCTGCTGGCCGTGTTCAACCGCTACCAGAACCTGAGCGAGCTGAAGACCTCGGGCATCGACGTCGAACTGCGCCAGCGCATCCCGACCGCCGCGCTGGGCGATTTCACCCTGTCCTCGGCCTACACCCACGTGCGTGACTACCGTCGCCCGACCGTGGTCGGTGGTCCGCTGGTGGACTACGCCGGCAGCAACCTCGGCGCCACGCTGCCGAAGAACAAGGCGACCACCACGCTGGACTGGACCTTCCGCGACTTCACCGCAGCCGTCACCTGGTACTACACCAGCGGTTACGACCAGAAGGCCAGCACCGCCGCCGCTGCCGTGCAGGACCGCATCGATGCGTACAACCAGTTTGATCTGTACCTGGCCTATGCCGGCATCGACAAGCTGACCGTGTACGCCAAGGTGCAGAACCTGGCTGACAGGACGCCGCCGTACGACGCCTCGTTCCCGGGCATCCGCGCGCCGTACGACTTCAGCCAGTACGACCTGCGTGGCCGCTACTTCACCCTCGGCTTCGATTACCGCTTCTGATGCCATCGCCACGGCCGGCCACAACCCGTGGCCGGCCGCGTTGCCGCTGTCCTGTTTCCTGGGGAGTCACCGTGTCCTTCCACCGCCGTGCCGTTCTTCGGCTGCTGCTTGCCGCCGCCACCGTCCTGTCCTCGCCACTGCCGGCGCAGGCCCAGAGTGCGTACTTCTTCCCGCAGGCCACCGACGCTGCCGCGTTCGATGCCGCCATTCCCAGCCCCGAGCAGTTCCTTGGCTACCCGATCGGCAGCCGCTACACCCGCCATGACCAGCTGGTGGCCTATTTCCAGGAACTGGCGAAGCACTCGGACAAGATCCGCGTGCAGGAGATCGGCCGCAGCTACGAAGGCCGGCCGCTGCTGATCGCCACCATCACCGCCGCCGACAACCAGGCGCGCATCGAACAGATCCGCCAGCAGCACGCCACCCTGGTCGACCCGGCGCAGCCGCGCAGCGCGGCCGGTGACAGCCCCGTCGTGGTCTGGCTGGGCTACAGCGTGCATGGCAACGAAACCTCCAGCGGCGAAGCGGCGATGCTGACCGCCTATTACCTGGTGGCCAACCGCAGCGCCGAAACCCAGCAGTGGCTGCAGCAGTCGGTGGTGCTGTTCGACCCGGCGCAGAACCCCGACGGCCGCGACCGCGCCGCGAACTGGCACAACGCCTGGGCCTCGGACCCGGCCTCGTCCGACCCGGCCGACAAGGAACATGTCGAACCGTTTCCGCAGGGCCGCACCAACCACTACTTCACCGATCTCAACCGCGACTGGCTGGCCCTGACCCAGCAGGACTCGCGGCCCAAGCTGGCCGTGTTCCAGCAGTGGTACCCGAACGTGCAGATCGACTTCCACGAGATGGGCAAGGACAGCACGTACTACTTTGAGCCCTCGCCGAAGAGCATGCACAGCCCGCTGATTCCGGCGGCGTCCTACGAGTTCAACAAGACCCTGGCCAAGTACCACGCGCAGTCGCTGGATGCGCTGGGCTCGCTGTACTACACCGGCGAGAACTACGACAACTTCTCGCCGGTGTATGGCTCGACCTATCCGGATTTCCACGGCGCGGTCGGTGTCACCGTTGAACAGGCCAGCTCGCGTGGGCGCGTGCAGGAATCGGTGAACGGCCTGCTGACCTTCCCCTTCACCATCCGCAACCAGGTCGCCACCGGCCTGGGCACGGTGCGCGGTGCGGTGACCGAGCGCAGCGGCCTGTTCGATCTGCAGAAGACCTTCTTCCAGAGCGCGCTGAAGCAGGCCGCGCAGCAGCCGGTGAAGAGCTTCGTGTTCGGTGATGCGCACGACCCGGCACTGACCCGGCGCCTGCTGGAGCTGTTGCTGCTGCACCGCATTGACGTGCATGCGCTGGATCGCACGGTGACGGTCGACGGGCAGCGCTTCGAGGCCGGCAGCGCGTACGTCGTGCCGGTGCAGCAGGCGCAGTTCTGCCTGGTCCATTCGATCTTCGCCGAGACGCCGTCGATCAAGGGCGACGTGTTCTACGGCAGCACCAGCTATGCGATCGCACCGGCCTACGGCGTGGCCTTCGCCGGCAGCCGCAGCCGTGTCGACGGCGGCGCCCGCGTGGCGGAACTGCCGCCGGTGCAGGGTGCGGTCACCGGCGGCCAAGCCGGCTTCGCCTACGCCATCGATTGGCGCGACTACAACGCCAGCCGCGCGCTGGCCGCGCTGCAGGCCAAGGGACTGAGCGCACGCGCCGCGTTCAAGCCGTTCAGCAGCGCCACCGCGCAGGGCCAGATCGACTTCGCCGCGGGCAGCCTGGTCATCCCGGTGGCCGGCCAGCCGCTGCAGGGCGCGGCCCTGCTCGAGGCCGTGACCGCCGCCGCACGCGACGCCGGCGTGCAGGTACATGCCCTGTCCAGCGGCCGCAGCAGTGATGGCATCGATCTCGGCAGCGACGGCGTCAAGGCACTGCGTAAGCCGACCGTGGCGCTGGTGATGGGCGAGGGTGTGGCCGCCACCGAGATCGGTTCGGCCTGGTTCCTGCTCGACCAGCAGCTGCACCTGCCGGCCAGCAAGCTGGATCCGCAGCAGCTGGGCAAGGTCGCGCTGGACCGCTACACCACCATCGTGCTGTCCGGTGGCACCTACACCGGCATCGACGTCACTGCCGTGGCCGCGCTGAAGCGCTGGGTGCAGGCCGGCGGCTCGCTGGTGACCTACGGCAGCGCGTCGAAGTGGGCGGTGGAACAGAAGCTGGCTGAGGGCGAATCGCTGGGCAAGGACGAGGAAGCGGGGGACGCCGACCGCCGCGCGTTCGGCGACCAGCGTGACATCGCCGCGATCGAACGGGTGAGCGGCAACATCCTCAGCGCCGACGTCGATACCACCCATCCGCTGGCGTTCGGCGTGCCGCGCCGGCAGCTCGCAATCAACAAGGAAAACACGGTGACGCTGCAGCCGAGTGCGAACCCGTTCTCGACGGTGGTGCGCATCGACGCGCCGCCGCGGGTGAATGGTTACCTGTCCGAGCGCAACCGTGCGCGGGTGGCGGGGAGTGCGTGGCTGCTGGTGTCGGCGCAGGGGCAGGGCAACGTGGTGTTGTTTGCCGATGATCCGGCGCATCGCAAGTACTGGCACGGTACTGATCGCCTGCTGATCAATGCGATTTTCTTCGGGAATCTGGTGAATCCGGCGAAAGTGCGGGGTTGAGGCGTTTGGCGCCCTGACTGATGCGTGTTGGGGGCGGCCGGGCGGGCTGCGCAGGACACGCCGTAAACCCGTCCTTGGGGGCTCGATGGCGCCTTGCTCGTGTGCGCTTTCCTGCGCACACGGCAAGACCGGGGTTGGGCGTCCTGCCCAACCCGCCCGAGGCATGCCTCGAGCCCATGGCGCCAAC